>JAICXG010000099.1 GCA_025980625.1 Chthoniobacterales bacterium | reverse complement strand
CGCCTTTCAGCATGGAATTACTGCTCTGCCCGCCTTTCTGCATCGCGTTGTTGCCCGCCTGCTGATTGCCATGAGTCAACGGATTGGTGCTACTCGCCGTTGCCGTTCCCTGCTGTCCGCCGCGACGCATCAGCGGGTTCGAAATGTTCGCGGGTCGCGAGCTGGCCGCAGATCCGGCAGCGGAAGATGTTGAATGGTGACTCATCGGATTATTCGCTGACATTCCGGAATGGCTGCTCGGCTGTGACACGCTTGGCCGATGCGTCGACTGGCTCATGCTGCGTCCGGCGCTGCTCCCCGCGCCGTGTGACATGCTGGGCATGTGCGCACCGCCAGCAGAAGGACCGCGTGGCGCGCCGCCGCCGCTGAGGCCGGGCACGTGGGGCGCACCACTACCGCCACCGCCGCCGCCACTAGCCTGTTGTGGTTTCTTTTTCTTATCTGCGTACGCGCTTGGGATCAAAGCAATCACGACCAGCAAAGAGAGTATCTTTTTCATGTTGTGGGTTCCGATTTACGGCGACTGCAACAGAGGAACGATGCAATGACAAGGAAATTCTGCGTGCCCATCAACCTTTGTCTGGAATGGCGCTTTTTTTTGGATTGACAATGCCAACACGGGCAGTCGGAATGTGCCCATGAACCGTCGTTGGATTGCCCTCGCTGTTGTGGTTGTCGCGATCATCGCCGTCGCGAACATTGTCATCCTCCTCATCCTGGTGCCGCGCTGGTCGAAAGCGGCGAGCAATATTCCGCCCGCCGCGTCGACGCAGGCGGCCGCTCAGCCCGCCGCAGCCGTCCAGCCGGCGGCGGTGGTTTCGGCGCCGGTCGCAGCGCCGCCGGCCAACGGCAATGTCGCCACGAGCCAACCGGTGACGGCCGTGCCGCATCATCCCAAACCGCCGGCCGTCCAGCCCGGAATGCACCTCGAACGCCAGGTGCTTACCCCGAGCGGTCAGTTACGCGTGCGTTATCTGCGCGACCGCCAGCAGGGGATCCGCGAGATTACTTTGCAGGAGGTCAAGAACCCGGCTAACGAAACCGTCCTCGCGCAATACAAGCGCAATGCCTGGGTGGTTGTTTCGCCTAACGACGACTGGATCATCCTCGAAAACCGCGACAAAGGGAACAGCGGGGTGCAGCTTTTCCAGCGACTGAGCACGTCACCTTTGAAATACGAAGTGCCGCAGGAATTGCGCACCAGCGCGAGCGAGCTGCGCGACATGATCTGGCAGGCTTATCTCAACGACACCCAGCAGGACCCCAATCTCGATGCGCGCCGCGTCACGATCGATGCCACTGGCTGGGAACCCGATTCGCAGAAGGTCACGCTCTCGATCGCGCCCGTGCCGACAAAAGACAACTCCGAAGTGCCGGTGGCCTGGACCTGCTTTTACAATGTAAACACGAGGCAGCTCGAGCCGGCGGAAGCCGAAGTCGCGGAAGGGCCGCCTAACGACAACCAGAATGCCGCCCCGGAGGAGACGACGAGCGGCGCCCCTAACGAAATGGTGGCAGGCGCTCAGGAAGCGGCGGCGCCGGACAATGCGCAGCCGGCGGAGAACGGCGAAACCGCCGCGCCTAACGATCAGAACCAGAACCAGAGCCAGGACCTGGAAGGCGAGAAATTTCCCGCCACGCGCGAACAGGAAATCACGGTCGCGGATGCGAATGAGCTGGAGCTGGCGGATGTAAAGTACGCCATTTTCGAAATGTTCGCCCGCCACGGGGCGCAGATCGATGACGCAAAAATGAAGAAGGCGTTCTCGCAATTCTCCTGGTACCAAGCGCGGGAGGGTTTGACCTTTGACGAGGCGGAGAAGGAATTTTCCGATATCGAGAAGCATAACCTTGAGGTCTTGCGCCGGGTGCGCGCGGCGAAGATCGCCGCCACCCGACGACCGGAGCGCCGGGCGATCAAAGGTGAACCGGTTCAGCAACCCTCCAATGGCGAGCGTTTCATCCGCGGCGTCCTGCAAGGCGTCTCCGATGCGCTCAACGGAGGCGATCAATAACCCGCCCGAGACGGCGCCCGAAAATCGCTTCCAAGCCTTTCGCTGAGACGATCGCGCGGCTCCGAGAAGAACCGCTCGCGACCGGTGACCTGATCGCGATCTGGCGCGCGCAGGTACCGGCCGGCGAGCAATGGCCAGTCGAACTTTTTCGCCTGCTCGGCGAAAAGATCCTGAAGCAGGGCGAGCCGCTCCTCGCCTACGACATCGTCAGGCAAGGCCTCGTCGAATTTCCGGGCGATGTGCGCCTGCGCCAGCTCCAGGGTCTGGCGCTTGCCCGCAGTGGCGCTTCCGAACGAGCGAGCGCGATTCTGGCCGAGCTCGTTAGGCAAGGTCATGCCGACACCGAAACGCTCGGCATGCTCGCCCGCACCTACAAAGACCGCGCGGCGCATGCCCGCGGGCGGGGGGAAAGAAAGAAATTCCTTCGTCGCGCGGCCGCGACCTACGCCCAGGCGCATCGGATGAATGGCGATTACTGGACCGGAATCAATGCCGCCACGACTGCGCTCCTCATCGGGGAAAAAACTCGCGCGCTCGCAGTCGCGAACAAAGTGCGGGCCGCCTGTCTGCGCGAGCTGCGCCGCGTTTCGGGCGATCGGTATTGGCTGCTCGCGACGTTAGGCGAAGCGGCCCTCATCGCGCGCGACTGGCCGGCGGCGAACGACTGGTATGCGCAGGCCGCGCGCGTCGCCGGCCGTCGTTTTGGCGATCTGCAGGCGAGCCGGCGCAACGCGCGATTGCTCCTTGATTTCTGGCGCGCCGATCCGGTAATCGTCGAGAAACACCTGCGCGTACCGCCGATTGCCATCTTCGCCGGCCATATGATCGATCGGCCAAAGCGCAGCGCGCCGCGCTTCCCCGCGCGCGATGAGAAAAAAGTTGCGGAGCTGATCCGGCAATGCATCGCCCGACTCGGCGCCGCGATCGCTTACGCCTCGGCTGCGTGCGGATCGGACATCCTTTTCCTCGAGGCGGTGCTCGCGGCCGGAGGCGAAATCTTCATCGTTTTGCCATGCGCGCCGGAGCATTTCATCGAGACGAGCGTGATCGGCGAGAATGGCGTCGGCTGGCGGCGACGCTTCAAGCGAGTGCTCGAGAAAGCAACCCGCGTGATCATCGCGTCGCGGGAGCGGCTCGTGCTCGACGGGGTGACCTACGATTATACCAACCAGATGATTCTCGGCCTCGCCTGCATTCGCGCCGGACAACTGAACACCGAGCTGACAGCGATCGCCGTCTGGGACCAGATGCCGGGGGATGGTCCGGGCGGCACAGCCAGCGCGATCGAGCGATGGCGCAAGCTTGGGCTTCCGATCGAGATGATTGATCTCTCCGCTCTGCACGGCCGGAACCGACCCTCGAAAAAGTGCGCACCTCGCCTAACGAGTCGCCGCACCGCCCAGAAATCCACCGCGCAAATCCGCGCCATTCTGTTCGCCGACGCGGTCGGCTTCACCAGGCTCAGCGAAGCTGAGTTGCCTGTGTTCGTGACTGAGTTCATGGGCGAAGTCGGCCGGCTCGTTAGGCAATGGGAGCGCGAGATCATCACCCGCAACACCTGGGGCGACCGAATTTATCTCGTTTTCCGCAGCGTCGAGGCGGCGGGCAATTTCGCCCTCGACCTCGGTGAGATGGTGACCCGGACCGATTGGGCGGAACGCGGCTTGCCGGCGTGGTCCAATTTCCGCATCGCGGTTCACGCCGGCCCGGTTTACAGCTGCCTCGAGCCGATCAAGCGGGTGCGCGAATTTTTCGGAGCGCATGTCAGCCGCACTGCGCGGATCGAGCCGATCGCGCCGCCGGGCCAGGTCTATGCGAGCGAAGCGTTCGCCGCCCTCGCTGCCGCACAGCGAGTGACCGATTTTTCTTTTGAATACGCAGGCCAGGTGCCGATGGCGAAAGGCTACGGGATTTACCCGATGTATCACGTCACGCGCCGCCGCGCGCGACCCGCTCGGACGCGCCCGCGAAGCTGAACCGGCTTTACAGACGCAGCGGAACTTTTCAGACTCACCCCCGTGCACCAGCGGCGACTCAACCCGATCTGAAACGATGGCAGGGCACGCCTTCATCAGCCATTCGCACAGAGACGCCGATGCCGCGATGCAAATCCTGGCGGCGCTTGAGCAGCGGGGCGTGAAATGCTGGACTGCGCCGCGGGACGTGCCACCGGGCGGCTCGTATGCCGAAGCCATCCTGACCGCGATCGAGAATGCGAGCTGTTTCGTCCTTGTCTACACCGAGAACTCAAACGTCTCGCCGCATGTCCTGCGCGAGGTGGAGCGGGCGCTGTCGTTAGGCATCAATATCATGCCGGTGCGCTTCGATGGCTCGAGCGTGTCGAAAAGCCTCGATTACTTGCTCGCCACCGTGCATTGGCTTTCGGTTATCGGCGAGCCGCGCTCGGCCTCGATCGATCATGCAGCCGAGCGCATCGCCGCCTGCGTGGTGGAGAAAAGCGATGCCGCAGCGCCGTTGCGAGCAGTTCCGCCTCCCGCGATGCCGGTGTCGTCAGCCGTGCCGCCGCCGCTCCCGGCTACTCCGTCGGCACGCCCGGTCGGGAGCGGCGCGCTCTTGCTTTGGATTGGGCTTCTTCTTCTTGCCGTCGCGGGAGTGATTTTTGCGGTGCAGACGGTGCGACACGCGTTGCCGAAGGAGAATAGTACGGTTGCCGCAATGGCGAGTCCCAGCCCGGCCGATGCCGCCGCTGCTGCTCGGCAGATTGCGAGCGTGGTGGCAACGCCGCCGATTCCGGCACCGCCGATTTCCGAGCCGCCGGTTCCAGAAGATAGGCCTACGACCGAGGAAAAGCCGGCCGCAACCGAGAACGAACCCCCCGAGCCTGAGACAACGCCGCCATCGCTCGCCCAAAACATCGCGCGCCTCGCGCCAGTCGATGTGGTGAAGCGATACTTCGGCTATCTCAGCGATCGCAACACGATCAAAGCTTACGAGTTGTTATCGACCGAGTATCGGACGCGCGAAAACTTCGTCACCTACACCCGCAACTTCGCCTCGACGGAGACGCTGCGCCTCGTCAACGCGCACAGCGTCTCGACGCGCGGGGATGTGGCGAGCGTCGAAGTCACTTTCGATAAGAAGAATCGGAAATTCGGCTGGATCCGCTGGCGCGGCCCGATCCAACTGACGGCTGATCCTTCTGGCTGGCGGATCAACAGCGTGAAAGGACTGCGCGCTTCGAGCCTTGGTCGTTAGGCAGGCAACGCCGGTAGCACGGCTTGCCATGCGATCCCTATACTGGTCACGTCTTCGCCTGCTCTTTTAAGCTCTCGGTTATTGGATACTTAGGTGCAGCCGCGAAGCAGGAAAATAACGAAAAGAATCGGGATCGGGATACCGAGTAGCCAAAGCAGAATGTAGCCAGTAGCAGCCGTTTCTTTAATCCGTGTAGCTAGTTTCATAGCGATCTTTTCCTACGATTCGGAAATGGCGGTGCGAGTGGCTGCGTAGTGCGGAATCGCGTAACTGCGGCTAAAGATCTGCGTCTCACGTAGCTTATTCGCCCGTTCGGGACGAACGGGTCTTCGATGGCGACGATTTGCCGACCGCCGTGCGCTTGATCCAAGCGTCGCTCCAGGCAAAGCGACCGCAGCGCGGCCTTATTTGTTGATGTCTTGTTTGGCGTTGAGCTTGTCGAGCACGCCTTTAAGCGCTTCTTTCTGCGCGCCATCGGGAGTGACAGCAATGGCTTGCCTGACTTCTTCGGCCGCGCCGTTGTAATCGGCGGCATGGGACTTGAGCCGCGCCTTGGCCATGTGTCCGAAAAGGGTGTCAGGGCTTTGTTGGGCGACTGTCCTGAATATCTCCATCGCTTCGGCATCGCGTTCCTGTGCCTGGAGGCCGCGGGCATAAGTGTAGAGCTGGACAGGTTTGGCTAGCTCCATGGCGTGTTGCCAGACTTTGCCGGCTTCGTCGGTTTTGCCCATGGCTTTGAGAATGTCGGCTTTCGTGCCGAGGTTCTCAAAACGTTCCTCCGCCTGGATGGAGAGATCAGCCCACTTGAGTGCTTCGGGCAGGGCGATCTTTTTCTCGAGACAATATTGGGCAGCCTCGTTAGGCGGTCCCCAGAAATATTGCTGGAAGCCGCGCATCTTACGGCGGATGTAGGGCAGAACGGTGTCCTGGTCATTAACGCTAATCTGGAACGGCACGGCCACTTTTTCCCAGCGCAGGGTAGCGGTGACGGAGTCCGGTTTGAGATCCTCAAAGGTATATTGGAGCGCCTCCTTCATTTCGCCCGCATGCGGCTTAACTGTGACGCGGAGGGCGTCCTCGCTCTGATTGTAACTGTAGCTGCCCCAGGAGTCGGCTGCTTTGGAGAAGATGATCGTCCAGGAATTAGTCGTGGGGATCATGTGCAAGCCATAGATGCCGGCGGGCAGGGGCTTGCCCTCGATTGAAACAGGGTCACTCACTTCAAAAGTGGTATTAAGGTTCGCCCCAGCGCGCCAGACTTTATCGTAAGGGACGAGCGCGCCCCAGATCTTGCGCCCGGCGACGAGCGGGCGGTGATAACGAATGGTGATATCGGTGACGCCGAGTCGTTGCTGGACCATCGCGGCCTGGCTGCGGTCGGGCAGCCCGAGCTCGGTTTGGCCGCTGGCGCTGAGTGCGATGAGAGCTAGGCCGAGGAAGGTGGCAAATGCGCAAGGAATTTTGTTCATATTCGATCCGAGGGGATTAGAGAAAAAACGGACGGCTGACAACTCAAAAGTGGAGCGGTGCGGCCACGGCGCAGATCGCGACGGTCCCAGGAATCACAACTGGAGCACTTGCGTGGCCAATGGTGAATACCGTCCGCCATTCTTATCGGGCTCCATTATCGGAGTCTTAGTCGATCCGATGCTGGAGTTATAAATGGTGATGCTCTCCAGACTGGTTCAAATGCTGACTGGCCTTCCGATCAGCAGGCGGAAATTCGCGCCTAACGAATGTCGAAACGTTGTTCTGCTACACGTTCGCTCTGCCCAGGATCACGTCTTCCTTTGTCCAGGTGTGAACTGCGCCGCAATGGGAACAGGTGAGGGTTTGCTGTTTTACCTCAGCCGTGAGCCATTGCTTCTCCGCGATTGTTTGCCCGGTGTCGCTCAGCTTGGCCGTGGTTGGACAGCGCACGAGCAGCCTTTTCAGGTTTGGGCCCGGCTTTTTCACGCGTCGCGGTGGATTGAAGAAAAAACGCCTCGCCATGTCAGAGTCGATACACGATACGCGCCTTGTCCGTATCGTAGGGGGACATCTCGAGCTTCACTCGATCTCCGACCGTCAGGCGAATAAAACGCTTTCGCATTTTTCCAGAAATGTGCGCGAGCACAAGATGATTATTTGCCAGGGCGACCCGAAACATCGTTCCGGGCAGCACCGTTGTGATCGTTCCCTCGAGGCCGAGCGTCTTTTCAGAGTTCATGGTGCTGGATCGTTCAATCACCCAGAGCGCGGCGCCCGAGTTGAGCGCCGGCTGGGTAATTGATCATTCTTACCGGCGACCGCCCGCGTAAGATTGCCTGGCACCCTGCGGGCGCGGCCGTTCTTCCCGTGGGCGCGCTTCGTTCACGGTCAGGGCACGGCCATTGAGGTCGCGACCGTTGAGCGCATTCTTTGCCGCCTCGGCTTGTGCGTTGTCATTCATCGTGACAAAGGCAAAACCGCGTGACCTGCCCGTCATCCGATCCATCATGAGATTGACTTCGTCGACGGTGCCATGTGATTCGAACAGATCCTGGAGATCGTTCTCGGTGCTCTCGAAGGAGAGATTACCAACGTATAGTTTCATTGTGTTTTGAAATTGGAAGAACTGACGAGCTACAGAGCCGTTCCCGGGAATCGGGTTTCAAACCACCAATGAGCGACGCTCACCTGACGATCTACCGCGCAGTGAATCTAAGCAGAGCAATCCAATAAGCGCGCACTATCGGCTGGTTCGCGCGAAACACAAACAATCATTTCGTTGCGTTCCGCGTCTTCAACGCCAGGACGGTGGCCGCAGTCGCTCGACTGGAAGCATTTCTGAGTTGAAGCCGAGGAAACCGACATTCCGGAGCCGGCCCATCGGCCGACGCGAGCGATTCCGCTCTTTGTCATTTTTGAAACTGCCTCAAGCGATGAGGCCCGCGGCGCCTGCGCGTCGAAACAGCAAAGCCGAGCCGGCAAACAGCATAACGAAGAAAGAATTCAGCACGAATACGCCAATCAGTCCCGCGGGTTCTGCAAACATGACTTGTGGCTGCGCGACCAGCGCAATCATGGGAACCACAGCTTGGGCGATCGCCGTCGCCAAGAGAGTGCGGGCCATCCCAGGCGGCTGCAAGCGCGCGGTGAGGGCGCCGATGATCGCGATGGCGATGACACCGAGATACATGAGATTGAGCGGATTGCTCTCGCTGCCGATGATGCCTGCGGCGCCATTTATCCAAACAAGGAGAAAGGCTGCGGCGAGTGCCAATCCCGTAGCGATTTGGTACTCACGATTTCCGGCCGTTCTTTTCCTGACGACTTCAAAGAGCAAGCCGGTAGTAAAGATAAGGGTGCCGGCAAAAACGAAATCAAACAGCGTCCAATTCACCTCATTGGTGAACTGCATTGCAATCAAAGGAAGCAGCAAGATGAACGCTGTCGCCAGCGCGATGTAGCTAACGTTCCTGTTTCTCATCAGACACATGTTATTGCTCTCTTAAGATTCTCGCAGATGTTTCGAGTAATATCCAGAGGGCATGGCCGAATAACCTTCTGCCTATTTCGTTTCCGCAATATCGTCGAACCACCGGAATGCTGAAATCCTTTGCCTCGGCACACCTCAACCATAAATCGCGCGATGGACAGCGGTCAAAAGCTTGCAGTCTGCGATCGAACTGAATCACCGGTCCGCTTGTGCGCTTGCAAGTCGAGATGTCCAGACACGATTCACTCTCTCGCGCACGGGAGAAAAGTTGCGCGTTCACGCTCGGCGGGGAGAATCTGGCCATGAACGACAACCTCCTCTCGCGATTCCTGCGTTACGTGCAGGTGGATACGCAGTCAGACGAGACCAGTAACTCGTTTCCAAGCACGCCCGGTCAATTGGTGCTGCTGGAGATGCTAAAGCAGGAGCTGAGTAAGCTCGGCGCGGCGGACGTGCAGATGACAAAGCACGGTTATGTCATGGCCAGCATACCCGCTAACACGCGCAAAGCCCGCGTGCCGACCGTGGCCTTTTTCGCCCATGTGGATACGGCGCCGGATTGCTCCGGCAAGGACGTTAAGCCCATCCTTCATCGCAAGTACGATGGCAGTGTTATTAAGTTCCCGGATAACCCTGGGCTAACTCTTGATCCCGAGACTTCGCCGGAGCTTCGAACGGCCTTAGGCAAAGATATCGTTACCGCCAGCGGCACGACCTTGCTCGGCTCGGACGACAAGTCGGGCGTGGCGGTTGTCATGACTCTGGTCGAGAGGTTACTCCAGGAGACAAAGCGAAAGCACGGACTGATTCGAGTCTGCTTTACGCCCGATGAGGAGATCGGCCGGGGCGTGGACAAACTCGATCTGCGATTGCTCGGAGCCGATGTTGCCTACACCCTGGACGGCGGCGCGCCGGGCGAGATTTGCTGGGAAACCTTTTCCGGCGATGCGGCCGAGGTCACTATAGATGGCATCACCACTCATACGATGGAGGCGCGGGCCAAGGGGATGGTGAATGCAACTTACCT
>JAICXG010000269.1 GCA_025980625.1 Chthoniobacterales bacterium | reverse complement strand
CTGGCTCACTTCGGCGGCGTGCGTGTTGACGTCAATCTCAAACATCTTTGCTCCGTATTCGTAGAGGGAGATATCAAAGGAGTTTTTCTCCTCAATCAAATTGAGAGTCGATCGAGGGACATCAATTTTCCCTGGTCGGGCGCGAGTCACATTGAAGCTCGAATAGTGCTGCAATTTCCAACCGAATCGTAGCTTCATCAGCGCGAGACTTTCTTCGAAACGCTCGGACAAGCCGACCACAGTAAAATGCCGGAGCAGGTTCTGCTTCGCTCTCGTATAAATCTCCGCCGTACAAGGTTTGGTATACTCAGCTCCGGCGAGAATCTTACATTGGACATTATCTCTTGGCGAGCGCCCGACAAAGTCTTCAAGGCTCCAATTCCCAAGTTTGAACCGCCAGTACAACGGATGCAGCTTATAGCTACGCATGAAGTAGAAGGACGAAAGCACGCGGTCGATCGGGTCGCGCAGAACCGTAATGTAAGTCGCCGGCTGTGGAAGGATGGTGTGAAGGCCAAATAACATATGGCCTTTGAAGATACGTATTCTCCTCAGTCGTTCTTTTGAGAGGCGCTGCAAATGCGCCCATGATCGCCGGTAGAAAACCGGATCGATCGAATAGATTTGCGAGAGGGGATATTCCCACTCAATCAAACGATTGAGGGTCGTGCCGGCTGCCTTGGGCAGGTGAAGAAAGATGATGGCTTGCTCCTGCTTCGTTTCCGGCTGCCGGCCGTTCGCCGCCGCGACGCTTGTCGCTGCCTTACGATTGGTCTCTGACAGCTCGTGACTCGTCACTGCTGACGATTTCCATCTGACGCGAGTTTGTTCTTGTAACCCGCGTAACCCAGCGCTTTGGCTTCTTTCCAGGCGCGTGCCGCCTTGCTCGCGGTTTCAAGACTAAAGCCATCGCCGTGCCAAAGTTCCCAATACTCTGCCTCGGCATGAACCAGGTTTAAGGCCGCCATTTCCACAGACCCCATCCTTCCATCCGGCCGCTCAAGACCCGCAAGGCTTTGAAAGCCGTGATGCAGGCGATCGCGATATCGTTGCACGAGATCATAAGTCATGACCCCTGTGTCTTCCTTGCGTCCAGTTAGCTGACAACTTTGAATCGAGAAGCGCTCGGGATATCGGGTCATACCATAGTCGATAATACGCTCGCAAAAGGCAGGTGGCAGATCCAACACCTTGGAAACGTGCAGCGATATCTCTTGCCGGGGAAACGCGGTCGCCCATTCGTCAGTAAATGTTTTGTAAACATCAAGCAGCCGACCTGCGTAGTCGGCGCGCGACCGCCAGCGCGCCAGATCGGAAGGACTTTTCGGCAAATGCATTTCGGCACTGAGGAAATTCGCGCAGGTGAGAACCACGCTACGGCAAAGCGGATCGCTGGCGTAGCGCTGGCCTAACTGGTCAATGATGCGCGTGAAATCACGCTCGAACACAGGATCCCACGGAATCGGGATTTGGATTGGCGCGCCATAGTTCGCCCGATGGGGGTTTGTGACCTGGGTTTGGAACGCCTGCGCGCCGTCGGCATATACGAACGCCGGCGTGGCGGTGCCAGGTTTGAGACAGAGCTGGTAACTCATTCCGGCATTGCGGAGGATAGCTACCGTTCGGTCGAGAGTGGTGAAATCAGTCCTACCCGGCGCGCGTTCGATTTGATTCCAGAGAATGTGCAGAGATACGCCACTGAGATCACGGCTGGCTTTGACATCAGATTCGAACTTATGAAGTGCCCTATCGTTGTCGGGTAACTTCTGCATGACCCATAAGCCGGTGCGGGGCGGAGGCCCGTCGGCCGCGAACGACACCTGAGTTATCAACGCTCCGACCGCGGCGACTGCGCACCAGAAGGTCAGGCCGGTCCGCTTTATCATATGGCAGAGGCGAGCTTACTGACGAGAAACCGTCCCGCTCCCAAAGTCGAAGTATAGAAGTTTTCGATAGAGCTGGGTTTTTGCAGATTGCGCAACTGAGCCAGCCCTGCCTCGATTTCGGTCTTTCGCGCCTGTAGGCTCGTTTCGAGGAGATTTTTCCCAAATTCGTAAAGTTCGAGATCGAATCGATTGTGTGCCTGGATCATCTCTACAGCCGCGGGATCCGGGGGTGGGCGGTTCTTTGTCACTTTGTGATTCTCGTAATATGGGATCTCCCAGCCGAAGGTTTTTGCCATCAGGACAAGGCTTTCCTCGAAACGCTCGGCAAGCCCGACAACGCTGAATGAGTTGACCAGGTTTTCTTTGGCAAGCTCTAAGACCTTCTCATTACCACCGTCATGATCCTTAATCCCGGCGATAAGACTGCATTGCAGGTTCTGCCGGTGGAGAGTTAGTCGAATAAAGTCTTCCACGCTGATCCGTCCACCTTTGACTTTGCGGTGGAGCGGATGTAGCGGCCGGCGCTGAATAAAGTAATAAGAGGAAAGGATGCGCGAGACTGGGTTACGCAGGATCGTGATGTAAGTGCCACCCTGCGGCAGAACGTCGTGCAAGCCGTAGTAAAAATGTCCCCGTACTACACGCAGGCTGCGACGCCGGTCTTCAGAAAAGGCGCGTAATCGTTCCGCCGTCGCACGAATCCGATGCGGATCAATCGTAAAGACGGAGAGCGGATTATACTGCCACTCGATTATCCGGTTGAGCGTTGTTCCTGCGGTCTTGGGGATGTGCAAAAAAAGCAGCGCCCTCTCATCCATTGGCTTCATCATAGACTGTGCATACCGGCCGAGGCAACCATCGCAGCCTGGCTGGCGCGGCCCTGAGCTTCGGCCGCGGGTCACCCGAACGCACTTAGGCGGACAGGTGAGACCGGTTTTTTGACAGTGGCAGGATCAATTCGCGAGCGCCGCCTCTGCTCCATTGCGCCGCTTCGCCAGGAGCCGGCGCATGGCGGCGCGAGAGGCATTCTTGCGCACCGCGTCCCCATAAACTCTCCCGGCAAAGAGATCGGTGATGTCATCTTGAGCTGGTCCGGCAGCCATGCGGGTGAAGACCAGCGGATACTCCCAAAAAGTATCGATGACGTCCCGAATCGCATCCTGGCCTTCCCTCGTGACCTCCAGATATTCGGCAAAAGGATGCTCGGCCCCGTTCGTTTCCTGGCCGAGATGCTTCACGATAGCTTCAGCCGCGAATTCGCCCTCGCGCATGGCCAGGAAGACGCCGAAAGAAAAGATTGGATCCGCGAACTCATGCGAATCGCCTACGCAGACAAAACCCTTGCCGGCATAATTAGTCGTCGCGTACGAATAGCTGCTGATCGTTCGCACCTCCTCCGCGAAAGACGTCTTGGTGATTCGCCGCGTTAAGTCCGGATTCAGACTCATCATCTCTCTGCGCAGGTATTCGGTTTGGTCGAGACCCTGCGCTTTGAAGTAACGCGCGGGAGCAACGACGCCGACACTCATAAGCCTTGGGCCCAACGGGATCGCCCAAGCCCAATGATGGTGTTCCTTGTAAAAGATAAGCGTGTTGCCCGGTTTTTGTGAGGCGTCCTCGCCATTGTCCAGGATCATATCCTCGACTTGAGAAAAGACGGCAATCTGATTGCTGTAGGTGCCCTTTACCTTCGGGCCAGTGATGCCGCGACTGGCGAGAAAAGTGCCCTGCCCGGAACAGTCGACCAACACCTCGCAATAAAGATTTTCCAATGCCCCGCCCGCAGTCCGGATTTGCAAGCCGACGACGCGATCTCCCTCCGTGAGGGCGGAGACCGCCTCGCACTGCATGAGCTGGGCCCCGCGCGCGATCGCGGCATCGAAAAGTATCTGATCGAAGCTGCTGCGGAGAACCGACCAGGTCGAATTCGGGATCAGAGCGTCGGTTTCCGGACAGCGTTGTTT
>JAICXG010000344.1 GCA_025980625.1 Chthoniobacterales bacterium | reverse complement strand
TTTGGGCTCGTGATGATCGAGCACGATCACGTCCACACCGCGTGCGCAGAGCTCGGCGATCTCGGCGCAGGATGAAGTGCCGCAATCTACCGCGATGAGCAGCGTCGGCCGGTGGGACTGGTAGCAGCGCTCGATGCCATCGGAGCTTAAGCCGTAGCCTTCCTCGAGGCGTAACGGCAAAAACAGAGCCGGGGTTGCGCCGTAGGCGTGGAGCATCTCATTGAGTAACGCGAGCGAAGTGACCCCATCGACATCGTAATCTCCGTAAAGGACAATGCGTTCACCCGAGTCGCTTGCGCGCAGGATGCGTTCGACGGCCGCGCGCATCTGCGGGAGAAGAAATGGATCGCGCAAACTGCCGAGGCGCGGCCGCAGAAAATCGGTCGCAGCTGCGGCGGTGAGGAAACCTTTGCGCTCGAGAAGCGCGGCGATACAGGGCGGGCCGCAAATTTCCGGCGAGAGCGCGCTCGACCTGGCGCCATTTGTGGAAGCAAGAATCCAGCGGGGCTCGCGTCTCATTTTCTCGATTCGTTAGGCAAGCAAAGCCGCGAGGCGCTGGGCATCGAAGGGGGCGTGGACTTTGGCATCGTTGTCAAAATAGACGAAAACATCGCGGCCGCGGCGCCAGCGTCGAATCCGTTCCGCCCACGATGCGAGCGCGCTGTCGCTGTAACCGCTGACGTAGAGCTGGGTGTCGCCGTGCAATCGAATGTAAACGAAGTCCGTCGTGATCTCTTCGGCGTACGGCCATTTCCCGGCGCTGTCAGCGAAGACAAATGCCGCCTGCTGGTCGCGCAGGAATTTGAAAAACTCCGGAACCAAAAAACTCGGGTGTCGAATCTCCAGCGCGTAACGCAGCGGCCGGCAGGCATCGATTTCGAACCAGCCGCGGACCTTGAGTTTCTCGTCGTGCAAGCGCGCAAGCTGCGCCGCTTCGTCGGTATTGCGCGGGAGGAGGTCGAAAAAGTCGCGGAAACGCGCTTCGTTCCAGCCAAAGTTGGGCGGAAACTGCCAGAGGATGGGGCCGAGTTTTTCGCGCAGACAAAGCGGACCGGAGGCGAAAAAATTTCCCAGCGGCCGCTGCACATCGCGCAGCTTCTTCATGTGCGTGATGAAGCGCGCGCCTTTGAGGGCGAAAACGAAGGCGTCAGGGGTTTCCGCATGCCACTTTTGAAAACTGCTCGGCCGCTGGAGTGAGTAGAAGGTGCCGTTGATCTCGATCGTGTTCAGCGCGTGGCTGGCGAATTCCAGCTCTCGTTTTTGCGGATGTTTCGGCGGATAAAAAACGCCCCGCCAGCCTTTGTAGTTCCAGCCGGAGATGCCGATGCGCAGGTCGCCTTTCGCCGACTTCCGGAGGCACGCGCTCGTCTGCGCACTGTGGAGGGACGAGCTTCTGCTCGTCCGCGGCCGTGCGGAGGCACGTCCCTCCACTACACCAGCTCGGGTGGCGGCGGAATGCTCGGGAGCAGATGATGGTGCGCGCATAATTCGGCGAAGCGGCGGAAGCCCTGCTTCTCTGCTTCAGCAAAAGAGAAGCGCAAACAATCGCGAAAATAAAATTCGCAAAAGGCGCGCTCGGCTTGCGGCTGCGCGGCGATGACCGCGTCGAGATTGTCGCGATTCGTTTTCCCTAACGAGCGAAGCGCCTCGGCGATTTCGCTTTTGCCGGCAAAGTCCGGGCGAATCAGCCAGAGCGCGTAGACAAACGGACGTCCCGTCAACTGCTTCCAGGCTGCCCCAAGGTCGAGAAATTGATTCTGCGGGTCGGCCGCCTTGCGAAAATCGATCGCCTGATCCCCGATCAGCAAACGGCCGCGGCGCTCGTCGATTGTTCCCTGCCCGACGAAAGCCGTCTGCAATCCGCGCTCGGCCAACAAACAACGAAGCAGGTTGACGGAAGTCTCGGAGGCGGGATCGAGCACGATCTCGCGCAACTTTTCGAGAGGGCCGCGATGTGCCACGATCACGCTGTAAACCGGACCATTGGAAGCGATCGCGACATCATCGACGACCGCATAAATGGGATTGCGCAAGTATTCGAAACTCGAGACGAGCGCGACATCGAGTTCATCCATGGCGAGCTGCCGGCAAAGTGCGGAAGGATGGTCGAATTGAACCTCGCCCGGCCAGCCGTGAATCAGCGGTCGCGCGTTCAGGTATTTGACGCAGCCGAGTCGAACCGAATGCGCCACTTTCAGGCGCAGACGAGTCCGTTAGGCGAAGCCGTCGCGCGATGTCCGTTCGGCCCGGTCAGATGATTGTAGTAGCTGTCGCGCTGCACCGGGATCCGCCCAGCCTGCCGAATTGTGTGTTCCAGTGTCTCACGCGTCTGTTCCTCGGGCGTTTTCGCGCCCGCCATGTGGAAGATTTTTTCGCGCATGATCGTGCCGTGGAGATCGTCGACCCCATAAGCGAGCGCCACTTGGGAGAGCGACAGCCCGAGGCTGACCCAGTAGGCGGTGATGTGCTCGATGTTGTCG
>JAICXG010000252.1 GCA_025980625.1 Chthoniobacterales bacterium | reverse complement strand
TCCCCGCCGTTATGAGGACCGCCGCGAGTTCGCGCGCTTCCCGCGAGAGGAAAGCGACGAGCCGGTTTGCCTTTGCGGCGAAGTCGTCAAGACCCGGCTGCTGCGCTTCGGTCGCGGCAAGAAAATCTTCGAAGCCACCCTCCAGGAAAGCGACGCGCACGCGCTCAGCCAGCCGCTCGTACTTCGCTGGTTCAATTTGCATTACATCCAAAAAATGGTCCTGACCGGACAGCGGTTGGTCGTCTTCGGCAAGCCGCGGCTGCGCGGTCAACGCATCTGCATCGAGCATCCGGAGTTCGAGGCGATCGAAAACGACGACGAAATCTCGATCCATTTCCGGCGGATCACGCCGATTTATCCCGCGACCGAAGGGCTGTCGCAACGCGTTTTGCGAAGCACAATTTACCGGCTCTTACAGGAATGCGAAGGCGACAGCCTAACGAACCGTTTGCCGGCGCAGCTTGGCATGAGCAAAGTCGCCGATCAGGCCTGGCGCGAGATTCATTTTCCCTCGAGCGAGGAAGCTCTCGCCGAGGCGCGCGAGACGCTTGTCCTGGCGGAATTCTTCACCATGCAAATGTTGATCTCGGCCCGCCGGGTGCGGGCACGCGCTCGCACCGGCGCGGTCCATTGCGGGCGCGGCGAATTGCTCGAACGCTTTCTTCGCAGCCTGCCCTTTGCCCTAACGAAAGCGCAGGAGCGGGTGATCGAAGAGTTGCGCCGCGATCTTTCGTCGAGTTCTCCGATGAACCGGCTCCTCCAAGGCGACGTCGGCTCGGGTAAAACGGTGGTCGCGATCGGGGCGATGCTGCTCGCGATTGAGGCGGGCACACAGGTGGCCTTAATGGCGCCGACACAGATTCTGGCCGAGCAGCATTACGCGGTATTGCAACGTTGGCTGGAGCCGTTAGGCGTTTCCGTCTCCCTCCGCACCGGCGCGCGGAAAGAGGATCCATTGCCTTTATTTGCAGCGACGAACCTGGGTAGCGCACGCGTTCCGCGTGCTGGCGACGGTGTTCCACCGTCGCGAACTTTCCTTGAGCTGCCCACGCCAGAGGGAGCGCGATATCATCGCCGTCGCCTTCCGCATTCCGAAAAACCGTGGATGATCTATGCGGTGACGATCGGCACGAAATCGCGCCGTTGTCTTTCGCCGGAGGCACGCACGCTCGTGATGAACGCGCTGCGCCATTTTCACAACCAGCGATATGAACTGTTTGCTGCCTGTGTCATGCCCGATCACGTCCACATGCTGATCCAGCCCTGGCCAAAACGGGAAGATGACTCCGGGAACGTTGCGTTCTGGTCGTTGAGCGAATTGCTGCATTCAATCAAATCTTTTTCCGCTCGCGAAATCAACAAGCGGGAGAGAAAGACGGGCGCCATTTGGGAGCGGGAACAATTCGACCGTTACGTCCGTTCAGATCGCGATTTGGAAGAGAAGTTTCTCTACATCATCCGCAATCCTTGGGATGCGGAGGTGGTGCGGCGCAACGAAGATTATCCGTGGCTTTGGACACAGGAGAATGAAGCATGCCACCACGAAAGTTCCTCGCGCTGGAACAGCGCGACCAGCACGCAGAATGCGTGCGCTACCCAAAGGTCTCCGGCAGCCCACGGGCAGATTTTTGTCGGAACCCATGCGCTGCTCTTTGAGCCGGAGGGATTGGAAAATCCCGGGCTGGTCGTGATCGACGAGCAGCATAAATTTGGGGTCGCGCAGCGCGGTCGCCTAACGACCCGCGAACCGGCGCCGGATGTGCTGGTGATGACGGCGACGCCGATCCCGCGCACCCTGACGATGAGCCTCTACGGCGATCTCGATGTCTCGACAATCGATGAAATGCCGGCCGGCCGCGGCCGGATCATCACGGCAGCGCGCGAGGACGAGAAATTGCCCGATGTGCTCGCGTTTTTGCGCCGCGAACTCGAGGCGGGGCGGCAGGCTTACATCATTTATCCATTGATCGATGAGAGCGAGAAGCTCGAGGCAAAGGCGGCGACGGCGGAGTTTGAGAAATGGCAGGAATGGTTGCAGCCATTCACTTGCGAGTTGCTCCACGGGCGAATTCCCGCCCCGCAAAAACAGGCGACAATGGAGCGCTTCCGTCACGGCCTAACGAACGCCCTGATCAGCACAACGGTGATCGAGGTCGGCGTTGATGTGCCAAACGCGACTGTAATGTTGATTGAAAATGCCGAGCGTTTCGGTCTTGCCCAATTGCATCAACTGCGCGGCCGGATCGGTCGGGGCGAGCACAAGTCATACTGCATTTTGCTCCACTCCGATCCTTCGCCGGAAACGCTCGCGAAACTCGCGGTGCTGGAGAAAACGAGCAACGGATTCGAGGTCGCGGAGGCGGATTGGCAACTGCGCGGGCCCGGCGACGTGCTCGGGACGGCGCAGAGCGGGCTGCCCGCGCTCAAGCTCGGCAATCTGCAAAAGGATGTGAAGTTAATGCAACGCGCGCGGGCTGCGGCAATCGAAATACTCGAAAACGACCCGCTCTTGGAAAAGCCGGAGAATCAACATTTCCGGCCTTTGGTTGTCGAACAAGAGGGCAAGAGCTTCGCCCACGTTAGTTAACCGAGTTTCGCCCAGCGAATTCATGAAAAATCTGTTCAAATTTCTTTTGCTTGTCCTGGTTTTGAGCGCGGGCGTCTCGCTGCTTTACGATTATCAGCTCCGGCGCGGCCATCTCAGTTTTACCTCGCCGACCCGGCCGGAAAAATACACGCTGGCGGACACGCCCCCGGTCGCGTCCAAGGAGATAGCCAGTCTCGCCGCGCTCAGCAACGAACGTCGCAAACTGGTTGCGAGCGTCATACCTTCTGTCGTCAGCGTCAAAACAACCAAGCGAGTCCCGCGGCAATATGGGCTCGATCCGTTCGATTTTTTCCGTGGAAATCTGCGACCCTACCGCAATCCAGGTGATGAGGCTCTGATTCAAAACTCTCTCGGCTCCGGCGTAATTGTGACCAAGGAAGGTCACATTATTACGAACAACCACGTGGTCGATCATGTTGATGAAATCGAGGTGCAACTGAGTGACGGGCGTACCCGCCGGGCACGCTTAATCGGAGCCGATGCGGAGCTTGATCTCGCGGTTCTGAAAATCGACGAGCCCGGCGTGAAGCCGCTCAAGCTGGGCGATTCCGATGCGGTGCAGGCAGGTGATTTCGTCCTCGCGGTCGGAAATCCATTTGGTTTCGAAGAGACCGTTACCGAAGGCATCATCAGCTCGAAAGGTCGGCCGAATCGAATCGACGGGTTCGGCGATTATCTGCAGACCGATGCGGCGATCAACCCGGGAAACAGCGGCGGCCCGTTGATCAACCTCGCGGGCGAAGTCATCGGCATTAATACGGCGATTATTTCGCGCAGCGGGACTTCCTCCGGGATCGGGTTTGCCATTCCGTCAAACACGGTGCGGATGGCGCTGGAAACGCTGCTCAAAAAGGGCCGGATCATCCGCGGTTACCTCGGCATCGAGACAACCGGCGTTCAACCCGGACAGGTGACAGCGCGCAACACCTCGGGTGTGCCAGTCGTGGCGGTGATGCCGAACTCACCAGCGGCTGACGCGAAGATACAGCACGGTGACATCATCCAAAAATTCGACGGCCATGAGGTGCACAATATCGCGGAATTGCGCCGCCTCGTCTCACAAACTGAGCTCGACAAAAAGGTGGATGTGGAAGTCAAGCGCGGCGGAAAGGAAGTGACTCTTTCGACCAAGCTGAAGGAGCAGCCGGCGAATTATCAACTCGCGCGGGCCATTCCGCCTAACGAACCAGGCCAGGAGGGGCCCTCTTTGCCTGATCAATCGGATGCTGATCAGCCTAACGAGTCATCGGGTGGGAGTGCGCTCGATTCCATTCAAGTGCGGGATTTAACTCCACAACTGGCGCAGCGTCTCGCTATCCCGCCTGGCGTACGCGGTGTGGTCGTGACTCAGGTTGCGTCCGACATCGCAGGAGGACAAATTCGGGCTGGTGATGTGATCGAGGCGATCAATCAGGAACCCGTCAATTCGGTGCAGGATTACCAGCAGGCCATCCAATCGCTCGATCCCGGTCAACCGCAGGTGCTCTCGGTTTGCCGGCAGCGGACGCGCTCCTTCGTGGTCGTGCAGCCACGCTAGGAAGACGGCGAATCAGCCAAACTTAGACTGACATTCACGCGCGCGCTCCGCGCGTGAGATTCGAATGGGTG
>JAICXG010000364.1 GCA_025980625.1 Chthoniobacterales bacterium | reverse complement strand
GCAGTCTTGCAAATGCGTTCAATGTCTTCGAAGCGCGAGAGAAGATGCATTCGGCGGTTCTAGAGTCCGAGCACCGTCAGTTCTAGACCGCGGGGAATAAGGAATCAGAGCAGCGCTTCGAGCTCGTTCAACCGCCGCTCGAAGAGCCGGAGCGTGCTCTCCACCGGCGCCGGCGAAGTCATCTCGACGCCGGCCTCGCGCAAGGTCTCAAGCGGAAATTTTGATCCGCCGGATTTGAGAAAGCCGAGATAGGCCTCGACCGCGCGGGCCGTTTTGCTCAACACCCGTTCGCTGAGCGCGACCGCGGCCGACAGTCCGGTGGCGTATTTGTAAACGTAGAAGGCGCTGTAGAAATGCGGGATGCGCAGACATTCGAGATCCAGTTCCGCATCCAGCACGACGCCCGGGCCGAAGTAAGCCCCGAGTAACTTGCGATATTCGCTCTTAAACACATCCAACGTCAGCGGTTCGCCATCTTCTTCGATCGCGTGGATGATCTTCTCGAATTCGGCAAACATCGTCTGGCGAAAAAGGGTGCCGCGAATGTCGTCGATCTGGCGGTTGATGATGTAAGCGCGCATCTTCGGATCGTTCGTCTGCTCGAGGAGATGATGGGTGAGCAGTTCTTCGTTAAAGGTCGAGGCGACCTCGGCCAGAAAGATCGGGTAATCGGAGTCCTGATAAAGCTGATGGCGATGGGAATACCAGGTGTGCATGGAATGACCCGCTTCGTGCGCGAGGGTGTAAACGTCGGAGAAAACGTCGCGCTTGTAATTCATCAGGATATAGGGCGGCGCGCCATAGCTGCCGGAGGAAAAGGCGCCGCTCCGTTTGCCTTTCGTTTCGTAGCGATCGCACCACCGGCCGCGCAGTCCTGCGCCTAACGACTCGACATATTCCGCGCCTAACGGCTGGAACGCGGCGAGCACCTTCGCGATCGCTTCGTCGAACGAGACATCCGATTGGATCTCGGCTACGAGCGGTACGTAGGTGTCGTAATGGTGCAGCGCCTCAAGCCCGAGCACGCGCCGGCGCAGTTCGTAGTAGCGGAAAAGTGGCGCGAGATTTTGCCGGACGGCGGCGATCAAGCCGTCATAGACCTCGACCGGGATATCATCGGCAAAGAGCGACGCTTCGAGCGCCGAGCGGTAGTTGCGTGCGCGCGCGCGAAAAACATCCGCCTTCACCGAATACGCGAGCGCCGCGCCAAGGGTGTATTGGTGGTCATGAAACTCGTCATAGAACTGGTGAAACGCGCGCTTCCGCAGCTCGTGATCGCGTTTCACCAGAAATGAACTGAAAGTGCTTTGCGTGAGCGGACGTTCCTCGCCTTTCTCGTCCGCAAGCGAGCCGAACTTCATGTCCACATTCGTCAGCTGCGAGAAAGCGTCGTCGTAGCCGTCGAGCGCGGCGCTCCCGAGGGCAAGGAGGCGCTCCTCTTTTTCGGAAAGCACATGCGGCTTCAGCCGGCGGATCTTGTGCAGACCGACTCGCCACTCCTTCAGCGTTGGATCATTAAGATAGGCTCCGAATCTTTCGTCATCGATCGCTTGGATTTCGGGAATGATGAAAGAAGCGGCCTCGCCGACTCTTGTGAGCAGATTTTGCAACTGGCCCATGCGCGCGAGGTAATCGGGATTCGCGCTATTTTCGGCGAGCTGGAGCGAGGCGTAGTGATAGACGCGCTCGATGCGAAGGCTCAGCGCCTTGTCGAACTCGAGCAATTCCGCCAGTGTTTCGGCCGATTCGCCGATCCGCCCTTTCCAATCCGTTAGGCCGGGATACGTCGCCTGGATCCAGGCAAAGTCTTCGATCCATTTATCGGCGCTCGTGAAAAGGTGTGAGAGGTCCCATTTGTCGGTCTCGGCAAGCTGGTCGCGAGTCGGAATTGTCGTTTGGTTCATGGCGATTGCGGGCCAACAAAATGCCGCCATCCGGCCTGAAGTCGAGTGATCGCCGGTCGCG
>JAICXG010000373.1 GCA_025980625.1 Chthoniobacterales bacterium | reverse complement strand
TCGGCGCCGCGTTCGATTTCGGCGAGGAGACGCGGAATGTCGGCCGGGTCGTTTTGCAGATCGCCATCGATCAAGACCACGGTCGCGCCGCGGGCGGCATTCGCCCCGGCAAAAAGGGCGGCGCTTTGACCGGCGTTCTTCTCGAAATGCAGAATGCGCACGTTCGGCGCTTTCGTTAGGCGGGCAAGCGTCGCGTCGGTCGAGCCGTCATCGACGAAAATGATCTCGTGATCGATCGCGGCGAGCGCGGCGTTCAGCTCCGATTGTAAAATCGCGACGTTCTCGCCTTCGTTATAAACCGGCACAACGACCGAGACCGCCGGCGCCGGGGAATCGGATTGCCTCGTCATAGCGGCATCGTCCGGTAATCGTAGCAGGCGTAGACCTGGAGGTGCCGCAGAAGTCGACCGTGAACGCGCACTTCGATCGTGGCGATCGGTTCGGTGCGCTCGAAGCCGCCGGTAATGCTGCGCGGCAGTCGCTCCTTTTTCCCGAGCTGGAGAAAAAGCGCTGTGCGGCCGGTGAAAAGATTCACGCCGCTTTCTTCGGTGTAAATTTCGTTTTGTTCAGGCGGCGCGTTCCCGGGCTGGGGAACGAATTCGTCGTAACGCGGCCAAAAGGAAAACTGGTTCACCATGTCCTGCGACTCCGGGATGTAGACGGGGGGATGCCCGGGACCTTCGACGCGCTTGTCGGGCAAATAAAAGGCCAGCTCGGCGGCGCGATCGCGTTCATCGGCGATCAGGAAAACGCGTTGGCCGGTCCGCTTTTCAAAATCGCTCCGCACTGTTTGCACCGCTTCGGCGAGGGCGCGCCAGCCGCGCACCCGATCGCTCGGATCATTTTTGCGGCCGGGAATTCCCGCCGGACTTAGCATCAACGCGATCAGCGCCGCGCTCATGAGCAGCCCGAGGATGGTGGCGGCGTTCGTCCAATTGCGCGCGGTCGTGCGCGAGGCGGATCGTTCCCGCCAATAGGAGATGGCGAGGACACCGAGGCTGAGAAAGGCGAGGCAATCCCAGTTGGGCGCGGCCGCTTTGTTGATCGAGAGAATGGCGTAAAGGGCAAAGACCGGCAGCCCAAACCAGAGGAGATAGAGCACTTTGAAATTCTCCCGCGCGCGCCGCCAGCTCGCGATCGTCGCCCAGGCGAGCCCGAAAAAGAGGAGCGGCGAATAGGTGACGAAATGTTCGCCGAGAAATGAAAGCAGTTCGAGGGGATGAACACCAAGGGTGTGGTTGAGACTGCCCCGCGCCCGCAGATGCGCGAGCGTGATCCAGGCGCGCTCCGAATTCCAGACGATCGGCGGAATCGTAGAAAGCGCGAAGATAATCAGGAGCAGGTAAAGATTTGGCCTAACGAACTCGCGGCGGAGACGACGCGTCAGGCCGAGCACGAGCAGCACCGAGACGAGCTCGAGCGCGTTGGTGTATTTGCAGAGAAAACCAAGGCCGATGAGCAGTCCGGTAAAGGGCCACCACCAGGAAAACGCCGGGCTCAATTCGATGGCACGCCAGAAGGCGACGAAGGCCGCGACCCAGAAAAAAACCGAGAGCGGATCGATTGTCATGACGAGACTGCCGAGATTGAAAATCGGCGTGACGTTGAGCGCGAGGACCAGCCAAAAACCAGCGAGTGAGCTGAAGAGCCGCTGCGCGAAATAATAG
>JAICXG010000146.1 GCA_025980625.1 Chthoniobacterales bacterium | reverse complement strand
TGGAAAGACGGAACGGAAACCTTCCTCCCGCTCCGCTTTCTCCGCACCGCCTGCCCCTGCGCGGCCTGCGGCGGCGAGCCCGATGTCCTCGGCGAGGTCGTTAGGCCAAATGTCAGTTACACCGACCAAAGCTTTATTCTGCGCGGCTGGAACCAGGTGGGCGGTTACGCGCTCCAGCTCAATTGGGCCGATGGCCATAACACTGGCCTTTATCCATTTGATTATCTGCGCCGGATCGACCCCGCCCGCCCTGCCTGAGCCATGAGCCGGCTTTGCAAAGTTTCGCTCCTCCTCTTTTTCTTCGCGCTCTGCGGCGCGGCTGTAGTTGCGACTCATCTCGTCCGCGACCGCACTCCGGCGCCACCGGCAAGGGAGCTCTACGCGGTCGTCAGGCAACAGCTCCTCGACTTTCGGGCGGATGATTTCGGAAGTGCCTATCAGCATGCCGCCAGCGGCGTGCAGCAGAAATTTTCCCGCCGCCAGTTCGAGCTCATGATCCGGCGCGATTTTTTCCCGATGACGGAAGCGGCGCATGTGGAATTTGGCGCCTTGCAAGCGCAGGGCGCGGCTGCCCTCGTGCAGGTGTTTCTCACCGCGCCGAACGGGAGCGTGCGGGGGTTTCTCTACAGCTTCACCGCGGAGAACAACGGTTGGAAAATCGACGGGGTGCAGCCGATCGGACCGCAACCGGCGCGGCACCTGCCGGGCTTGCACATTTAGCAATCGAGCGAAGCGCGTCCCCGTGCTGTCACCCGAGCCGCCGCGTTTGCCTAACGAGCTGGCAGCGTGACCCGAAGCAAAGTTGTCGCCGGCGCGAGCGACCGCACGATAGCCTCGCCAGCACTCGCCGGCATCAGCCAGAAGTCGCCCGGTCGAAATCGCACATCGCCTGTTTCCACCGTGCCGCTGACGCAGACAAAAATCGCGAATGCCGCGCGATCGAGCATGCGCCGGGGGCCGTTCAGTTCCCATTTCTCGACGACAAAATGCGGCCCGTCGATCAGTTGCTCGCCGCGCCCGCTCAGGCATTGCGGCTCGCAATCATCAAAGCGAATCGACTGCAGCGACTCGGTGAGATGAAGTGCGCGCGGTCGACCGCTTTCATCCTTCCGCTCCCAGTCGTAAACACGATAAGTGGTGTCGCTGTTTTGCTGGATCTCGATCACGAGATTGCCGGCGCCGATAGCGTGCAGGCGGCCGCTCGGGACAAAGAAGCTGTCGCCCGTTTTAACCGAGATGCGATGAACCAGATCGGCCGCGGAGCCGTTCTCGATTGCCCTAACGAATGCGTCGCGCTCGACCGCGGGACGGAGGCCGGCGAAGATCTCCGCCTCTTCCGCGCTGGCGGCGAAATACCACAACTCGCTCTTCGGTTCTCCGCCTAACGACTCCGCAACCGATTCCGGCGGGTGCACCTGGAGAGAAAGTTTTTCACTCGCATCGAGCAGCTTGGCCAGGATCGGAAAGCGCGGCGTGTCCGGCAGAGCGCAGCCGAAAATTTCCTCGCGCTCCTCGCACCACAATTGATGCAGCGTCCGTCCCTTGCGCGCACCCTGCCTGACGATGCTCTGCGCTTCCGGCCGATCGACGATTTCCCAGGATTCACCGACGCGTTTGCCCGGCGGCAGTTGTTTCCCGAAGACGCTCTCGAGGCGGCGTCCACCCCAGACGCGCTCGACGAAGATCGGCTCAAAGATCAGCGGCTGAGCGAGGGACGGCGGCATCGGCCGCGAAAGTAGCGCGAGCGGGCCGGTTTGTCAGACAATCCCCGCCACCTAGACTGAAGGTTTGAAATTCCGCGACTTTCTCAACGCCTGGGGACCGGTGGTACTTTGGCTGGCGATCATGTTGCTCGGCTCAACCGATCTGATGTCCGCCGATCACACCTCGCGTTTTCTCACGCCGTTTCTTCGTTGGTTAGATCCGGGTATTTCGCCGCGGACGATCGCGCAGATTCACCTCCTTGTCCGCAAAGCGGCGCATGTCGCGGAATACGCAATCCTCAGCGGGCTACTTTTCCGCGCGCTGCGCGGCTTCGTCGACGGCTTTTGGCGGCGGGCCGGGATCGCCTTTGTTCCGGCGCTGATTTTCGCGGCGGCGGATGAGTATCATCAGTCGTTCATTCCCTCGCGCACGTCGTCGTTAGGCGACGTTTGCATCGATTACGCCGGCGCGCTGCTCGGGATCCTGATTTGCCGGGCGATTCACCTCGCGCTCAGCCGGCGAGAGGCAGCGGGATGAGCCGAGCCCAGTCGCCCCGCGCCGGAAAAACGCTCTCCGTTTGCGTACCTCTCTGATCGAGGAAGATTGCGAGATGGCCGGCCTTTTCGTTAGGCTATATCACCTCCCGCAGGCCACCACCTCGCCCGTCGCTCGGCTCGTCCACCACGCCTTCGCCGCCGGGCTGCTCAGGTCGTGAGCGCGGCAAGTAGCGGCGAATCGTTCTCGCTCGAGCTCAAATTCCACGGCGATCTTCCGTTTTTCGTTAGGCCCAACCGCGGCGCGCTGACCATCGTTAGGCAATTGCGCGAGAAGACCTCCGTCAAGGATGCAATCGAAGCCTGCGGCGTCCCGCATCCCGCGATCGATCTGGTTCTCGTCGATGGCGCGCCAGTCGAGTTTGCGGCACCGTTGCAATCCCGCGGCAACAATCGACGTCTATCCGGTTCCCGTGCCCGCCGCGCTTTTTCCCGAGGCGCGCCTGCAACGGCGCAACATCACCCGCTTCGTCGCGGATGGTCATCTCGGCAAACTGACCCGGGATTTGCGATTGTTAGGCATCGACGTCCTTTACGCCAAGCTCGCTTCCGATACGGAACTGGTGGCGTGTTCCGCGGCGGAAGCGCGCGCGCTCCTCACGCGCGATCGCCGGCTCTTGATGCACGCCGCGGTGCGTGACGGATATTATCCGCGCTCGCAATTCGCCGAGGAGCAGACGCGCGAGGTTGTCCAACGCTTCGAATTGCGCGCGCAGCTTGCCCCCTTCACCGGCTGTCTGCACTGCAACGGCCTTCTCGCCGCGGTAGCGAAGGAGGAAGTTTTCGATGCACTCGAACCGCTGACGAAAATTTATTACGAGACGTTCCGGCGCTGCCAGAAATGCGGCCGCATCTACTGGAGCGGTTCGCATTTCGACAAGCTGCGGGCCCGGATTGAGCGGCTTGTGGCCGAGCCTTGACCAACGACCAATCACCGATCACTTTTCACGTCCGCGGCAGAGCCGCCGCGCCCCGGGCCTGTAGCTCAGCTGGTTAGAGCATGCGCTTGATAAGCGCAGGGTCAAAGGTTCAAATCCTTTCAGGCCCACACTCCTGTCGCGCCGACTCATCTGCAGCGCGGTTCAGTTCCCGATAACGCTAATCGCGCCGCCGGGTTGCCTCGAAGAGAAACCAGCTGCGGCGCTCGGTCTCATCGATCCAGACCTCGATCAGGCTCGCGCTCGCGACGTCGCGGTGTTCATCGCAGACGTTGTGCGCTTCGCGCAAACGAGCCGCCAATGTTTCGTTGTCCTCCGCCAATTCCGCCAGCATGTCGCGCGGCTCGACATACTCAGCGTCGTTGTCGAGCACGCGCTGCTCGCGCGCGATCTGCCCGATCGATCGCAGAGTGAGTCCGCCGATTTTGCGCACTCGCTCGGCCATCGGATCGGTCATCGCGAAAAGCTGCTCGGCCTGTTCGTCGAGCAACAGGTGGTAATCGCGGAAATGCGGTCCGCTCATGTGCCAGTGGAAGTTTTTCGTCTTGAGATAAAGCGCGAACACATCGGCGAGGACTGCGTTCATCGCGCCGCTGATCTCTTTCGTGGCCGAGCGGCTGAGATCGGTCCGGGTTTCAAGCGGCGCATCGCGCCGCTGGCGCAGTTGTGAGGTCCTATCGGAGTTGGATTTTTTCATAGTCGTGCATCGGGTTACAAGACCTATACGCCCGGAAGGCGGAGGATGCGACCCGGATAATGTGAAAAGGGCGGCGCAGCGGAGGGAAAAACATCCTTTGCGGTCTGCTCCGCCGGTGTTACTTATTTAACCAGATGGTTAAATATTCGCAGAACAGTTTGGACCGCACTTTCGCCGCCCTGGCCGACCCGACCCGGCGACGCATCCTCGCCCATCTCGCCCGCGGTTCGCGGCGGGTGACGCACCTCGCGCGGCCGCATGACATGTCGCTCCCCGCGGTCTCGAAACATCTGCGCGTGCTGGAGAAGGCGGGACTGCTGCGGCGCCGTCGCTACGGCCGGGTGCACGAGATGGAATTGGATGCCAAGCCGCTCAAGCAGGCCGCTCAGTGGGTCGAAGAATATCGCAAGTTCTGGGAAGGATCGCTCGATCGGCTCGCCGCCTATTTGGAAAAGGAGAGGAAAACTTCGCGCAGGAAAGGACGCAAGTGATCGCTATCTGCCCGGCATGCGTCGCAAACCTGGCGCTGATTGCAGCCGGCCTGACTTCAGGCGGCGGACTCAGTGCAGTCGGGGTGAACAGGATTTTCAGAAGAAAGAAAACAAAAGACAAGCCTAACGAACAAAGGATGGAGACAAACCGATGACGAAACACAGAAACGTGACGCGCGAGGAATGGCTCGGGGCCCGGCTCGAGTTACTCAGGGCGGAGAAGGAACACACGCGACGGGGAGACGAGCTGGCCCGGCGCCGGCGGGACCTGCCCTGGGTGCGGATTGACAAGGAGTATCGCTTCGCGACCGACGAGGGCGAGGGCACGCTGCCGGATCTGTTCCGCGGCCGGTCCCAGCTCCTTATTTATCATTTCATGTTTGGGCCCGATTACACTGCGGGCTGTCCTTCCTGCTCGGCGATCGCGGATGGCTTTAACGGAATCGCCGTGCATCTGGCGAATCACGATGTAATGCTCTGGGCGGTGTCGCGCGCTCCGCTCGCAAAGCTCCAGACCTACAAGAAACGCATGGGCTGGACATTTCCGTGGGCGTCCTCCTTCGATAGCGACTTTAACTTCGATTTCGCCGTAGGGTTCACTGAGGAGCAGCAGCTAGAAGGAGAGATCGAATATAACTATGAGCGCGAGGGGCCCTGGGAAGGCGCCGGTGAAGGAGCTACGACTTTTGCGACCATGAGCGGAACCGATCCGGCCACTTACACACGCGAGCGGCCGGGTTTGAGCGCGTTCGTACTCGAAGACGGAATCGTTTATCACACCTATTCGAGCTATGCGCGCGGACTGGATGGCCTTTGGGGTATGTACCAATGGCTCGACCGCGCGCCCAAAGGACGAAATGAAACCGGCGTTTGGTGGTGGCGGCGCGACGAATACGCAGTTTGATAACAAAAAACGGAAACGACATCATGAGTATAAAACCAGCAGAAAGAACATCGCTTGAGATCAAACGAGTCATCAGAGCGCCGCGCGATCGTGTTTACGCGGCCTGGACCGATCCGGCTCAGCTAAAAGAATGGTTTGGCCCGGTCAATGTGCGGACCCGCAAGATCGTGGCCGAAGCCCACGTAGGCGGGAAGTTTTGTTGGGAGCTGGTGAACGACGAAGGTGAGGAGATGACCGTGCACGGTGAGTATCGTGAGGTTATCGCGGGCAAGAAGATCGTCTTTACCTGGCGATGGGATGAGGATGAACTTTGGAAAGGTCGAACCAGCATCGTGACAGTCGACCTGGCGGAGAAGAAAGGCGGGACTGAAGTAACTCTGCTTCACGAACAGCTTCCAAGCGAGGAATCGCGCGACCGTCACAGCAAAGGATGGAGCAGTCTCTTCGATCAGCTGGAGAAGTTTTTCAGCAAGTGAGTGTCAGTCTAACTTAGGAGGAACATGATATAATGACGACCGCGGAAGTAGCAAAGAAAGTGGTGGAGTTAGTTCGGAAACAAGCCTGGTACGAAGCGCTCGATGCGCTTTACGATGATAACGTCGTGAGCGTCGAAGCTTACTCGGCCGGCGGAGGTTCACCAGAAACGCGCGGGAAGGAAGGCGTCCGCGGCAAGATCGATTGGTGGGTGACGGCGATGGAGGTGCACAGCTTCAACGCGAGCGAACCTTTTGTCGGTCACGATCGTTTTGTTATTCAATACGACGCGGATGTTAGCGAGAAGGAGTCGCAGGAGCGGCGGCAGCTGTCGGAAGTCGGCGTCTACACCGTGAAAGAGGGCAAGATCGTGCGCGAGGAATTCCTGCCCCGCGTTTAGCCGGGCCCGGCGCGCTTTATTGCGCGAAAAAAAATCAGGGCAGTGATCGCGCCACCTAGGGCGAGCACCGCGCCCATGACCATGATCGCGCGAAACCCTCTGACGAACGATTCGTCGATCGCGCGGCGAATGGATGCTTGCATCGCGCGACCAGCTTCCTTGGGAACATCAATGGCCGCGAGTTTGGCGGATTGAGCGCGCACCGAGTCAATCACAGCTGGCGGAAGTTTCGAGTTAGTAAGATGCCGTTGCAGTTCACTTTGAAAGACGTGCAGCATCACGGTTCCGAGAAGGGCAATCGCAATCAGCCCTGCGGTGCGCGCGACCGCGTTGTTAACGCCCGAGGCGACGCCAGCGCGGTTTTGTGGAACTGAGCTCATCACGGTGGTCGTGAGCGGCGCGACCGTAATTGCCATTCCGAGACCAAGCGCGGCAATTGGCGGGAAAAAGTGAGTCCAATAATTGCCACCGACTGTGGGCAACAGGAAAAGTGCGTAACCGGCCATGGCGAGCAACGGTCCGATGACGAGCGGCGGCTTTGGACCGTAACGGGTGATCAGGCCGCCCGACCAGCGCGAGAGCAAAGACATGATGAGGATGAAGGGCAGCAATGCCGCCCCCGCGCCCGTCGCCGAATAATGCTGCACCTGAATAAGATTGAGCGGCAGGAAGAAAAGGGTTCCGGCGAGCGCGGCGTAGAGCAGGAAGGTGAGAAGGTTTGTGCCGGCAAAGCTGCGCGATCGGAAAAGGGCGAGCGGCAGCATCGGATGAGAGCTACGCCATTCGACAAGGAGAAACGCAATTAACAAGACGCCGCCCGCGCTCAGCGTGCATATCACCGCGAACTCGTCGAAACCAGCGCGCGATGACTCGATCAATCCATAAACCAGCCCGGCCAAACCGAAGACAACGAGAATTGCTCCAAGCCAGTCAACCCGGCCGCTCTCCCGCTCCCTCGTTTCAAGGATGTGGCGAAACGCAATCAGCAGCACGACCAGCGCGATCGGCAGATTGATAAAAAACACCGCGCGCCAGGAGACGTGTTCGATCAGCCAGCCGCCGAG
>JAICXG010000324.1 GCA_025980625.1 Chthoniobacterales bacterium | reverse complement strand
GAGCAGCTGGGCTTTGTCAGGATTTTTCGTGCGCCACTCGTTATAGCCTTTTTCCCAGCGATCATATTGCGCGAGCAGATCTTTTTTGTGCTGGGCGAAGTATTCCCGCACGTCGTCCGAGACGTAGTAATGCTCCTCCGGCAACCCGAGACCTTTGCGCGCCTCCTCGGCGTACTTGGCCCCGCTTTCGCCGTGCGCTTTGGCGGTGCCCGCGACCTCCGGTATGCCCTTCCCGATGAGGGTATGCGCGATAATCATTTGCGGCCGGCCGTTGTCCCGCTCCTTCGCCACGTTGTAGGCGTCGAGAAATTGCCGCATGTCCTGCCCATCGATCTCCTGAACGTCGAAGCCATAGGCGCGAAAACGCATCCCGGTATCTTCGCTCTGGGTTTCCTTCGCCAGCGCATCGAGCGTGACCGCGTTTGAGTCGTAGATGAGGATCAGGTTATCGAGATGGTAATGTGCGGCGAAAGCACTCGCCTCTGCGCTTACCCCTTCCTGCAAGCAGCCGTCGCCGGCGAGACAAACGCAATGCTGATTGAAGATCCGATGCTTATCGGTATTGAAACGGGCTGCCGCCATTTTCATTGCCATCGCGATGCCAACTGCGTTGCCGACGCCCTGGCCTAACGGACCAGTCGTGCATTCCACGCCCGGGGTTTCGAAAAACTCCGGATGTCCCGGCGTTTTGCTATGCAGTTGCCGGAAACGTTTGATCTCCGACATCGGCAGGTCATAGCCGCTCAAATGGAGCCAGGCGTAAAGGAACATGCTGCCGTGCCCGGCGGAGAGGACAAAGTAATCGCGGTTGATCCAGCGGGGCTTTTCTGGGTTGTGCTGCAGGGCGTAGCCGTAAAGCACCGCGCCCATCTCGGCACAGCCTAACGGCAAGCCGAGATGCCCGGATTGGGCGGCATGAACCGCATCGATGCAAAGACCGCGGGCCTGGTTCGCGGCGCGCGCGAGGACTTCGAAGTTCAGACTCATGCGGCGACTCTAAAGGCAAAAACCTCGGGAGTGGAATCGGAAGTTTGCCGAATGTGCTTTGCTTATTTCTTCGGTGTGCCGGCCGGCTCGTCCTTCGCCTTCAGCGCCTTCTCGCTCAAAGTAAACGACCAGCGCGCCTCGGCCTTGTTCTCGCCCATCCTGGCCTCGAGGATGACCGAGCACGACGTGCCATGGAGCGGCTGCGTGACCTGATATGAGATCGTCTTCGTCGCCGGATCATATTTCGCTGGCACCGCGCCAAGCCCGCTCACGCGCAGCACGACCTTCTGCGGGTCGATTCCGCCGATCGCGCCCAGGCTCGCCTTGATGAGCGGCCTCGTGCTTGCGGTTGAGCCGTCAGCCGGCTGCGGGTTGATGCTCGTGAGGGGAATTTCCTGGACCGGGACGCTGCCGCCGGTGGTCGAACCGCCGAAGTTGATCGCATCATCGAATACCTTCGGCTTGTTCGCCTCGATCATGTAGCGGCCCAGCGAATCGTTAGGCGAGCCGTAAGTCAGCTTTTGGCCGTAGACGGTGAAGACCGCTTCGAAGCCGGCATCTTTGGCCGCCTGCTTGACCCGCTCGTTGTAATAACCGAAGGGCACGGCAAAGCAGTTGACCCGAATCCCGAGTTTGTGCTCGAGGGTCGCCTTTGAACCCGCGACCTCCGCCTTCAGCCATTGGTCGTATTCCTCCGGGCTGAGTCTTTTGTGCTGCACCTTGTCGTAGGGCTTGCGCAGATCCTGATGGGTCGCGCTGTGCGCTTCGATGTCGACCCCGGCGTCGCGCATCTCAGCGAGCTGCTCCCAGCTCATCGCTTCGCCTCCGCCAAATTTCCCGCCCTTGATCCCCTCGGTGTAGATGAAAAGCGTGAGCGGATAACCCAACTTCTTCAGGATCGGCCACGCCACCTCGTAACCGGATTTGTAACCATCATCGATCGTGATGATCGCGCAGCGCGGCGGAATCGATTTCTCGCCGCGTTTCCAGGCAAGAAAATCCTGCATCCCGATTACGGCGATGCCTTTTTCCTTGAGTTTCTGCATCTGCGCCTCGAAAGCCTGCGGCGTGATCTCGGTATCGGGCCGGCGCACCTTTTGCGGGAACCGGTGGTAGCCGAAGACGACAACCTCCGCGTTTTTATCGACTGGCGGGCGGGTTGGGCTCGGGATTGGGGTTGCGGTGGGACTGTTGACCGCGCCTGCGACTAACTTCGATTTCCGCTCAGGCGTGGATTTGGTTGGCGAATTAGTTTTTTTGCAGCCGCCAAAAAAGAGCCCGCAACAGAGGAGAAGAATGGTGAAACGATCGCGCATAAAATCGAACGCTAGCCATCGAGTGCGCGCGCGAAAAAGACAAGCGATTTTCGCGCGGTTTGCGCGGGCTTGGCCCAGCCGAAACGGTTTCATTTTGTCCGGCATGCGATTCGCTATATGTATGCGAATGCCGCGCGCGCTCGGGCTTTTTACCACATTTTTTGTCGTTGCCTGCTTCCTCGGCGGCTGTGCCACGGTTGCGACCAACACCAGCCATACCTTTGATACCGTGGTGGTCGATGCCGGCCACGGCGGCAAGGATAGCGGCGCCTGGCGGCGATATGGGCCGCCGGAAAAAGTTGTCGCCCTCGATGTCGCTTTGCGGGTCGATCAAAAATTGCGCGAATCGCAACTCAAAACCGTCCTCACTCGCGCCAATGACACTTTCATCCCGCTCGATACCCGCGTCGCGATCGGCAACGAGGAGAAGAATTCGATCTTCGTCAGCATCCATTTTAACGACTCGCGCCGGCGCGGCGTCGAAGGCGTCGAGACCTATTACTACTCACCCTATGCCTACGACCTGGCGCGCGCGATTGAACAGAATCTCTC
>JAICXG010000065.1 GCA_025980625.1 Chthoniobacterales bacterium | reverse complement strand
TGAAAATGCCGCTGCACAAAAAGAGGAGGAGACGCACTACAAAAATACGACCGACGGCGACTGGCTTGAGACCCGGGAAGAACATTACAAGGCGCTGACCGAAAGTCGCTACCTGCATGAGCGCGCGCAGCTTGTTGAGACCCTCTTTCTCTGGTGGGCCGATGTGCTGCGCGCCAGCACTGGCGTCGAGACGCGCGAGCTGCCACCGGCGCGCGCGAGCACGGAAGCGATCGCTTCGCGCCTAACGACCCCGGAAATCCTCCGTCGGGTCCGTCGCCTCGAGGAGCTGCGCGATCATCTCGCGCGTAACGTGCAGGAAGCGCTCGCGCTCGAGGTCGCATTTCTCCAGGTTTTCGCCGGATCAGAGTGAAAAAACGACGCACGCTCGCGGTCGGATTGATCGGCTACGGTTTCATGGGCAAGGCCCATTCCAATGCCTGGCGACAGGCGCCACGCTTTTTCGACCTTCCGGTCGAACTCCGGATGCGCACGCTCTGTGGCCGCGACGCCCGGGCGGTGAAGGAGGCGGCGCATCCTTACGTCGCGCAGTGGTGGCCGGCCGGTCATCTTCTCGGGTACGAGCACAGCTTTATCCACGCTGTCGTGGATTTCGTTAGGGCGGTTGTCTCGGGAAAGAAGGTTGGGCCGGATTTCGGCGATGGCCTTGCCAATCAGCGAGTGCTCGCGGCAATCGAGGAAAGCGCGCGGGCAAAGCGATGGGTGAAGCTTTAAATGGCAACCCTCTACGAGCTGCTGCGCGGCCGAAAATTCAGCATCAAGGGCAGCCCGGTGAAGGGGCGCGCGGCGCGAATCTGTGCCTCCAGATACCGCGCATAAGTTTCGCCTAACGACTGCGGATTATTGACAAAGAGCACGAACTCCGGAGTGACAAGCGGCCGATGCGCCTCGGGCCGAGTCTGCGTCGCGTAAAATAATTTCAAGCGCTGGTTAGCCACCGCCGGCGGTGGATTAGCCGCGAACGCCCCGCGCAGAAGCCGATTCAGCACGCCCGTGCTAATGCGATCCTGCGCGGCACGGCGGATCCGGCGGATTTCCTTGAAAAGACGTTCAACGTTTTCGCCGGTTAAAGCGGAAGCCACTAAGACCGGGGCGTAAGGAAGGAAGAAAAGGCGCGCGCGTGTTTCCTCCAGCAGATGGGCAAGCGCCTCTTTGGTCCCGCGTTCCGGCTTTACCAGGTCCCACTTGTTCACGAAAACGAGCGCGGGTTTGTGCGCCTGCTGCGTGAGCGCGGCGATCTTTTTGTCTTGCGCGGTTACGCCGGTGGTCGCATCGATCACGAGCACGCAAAGATCCGCTCGCCGAATCGTGCGCTCAGAGCGCATGGCGCTGAATACTTCGACCGAGCTGGAATGTTTGCCGCGCGGCCGAATGCCAGCGGTGTCGATGAGGAGGAATTCCTCGCCACCGCGCCGGTAGGCGATATCGACGGCGTCGCGCGTGGTCCCGGGCAGACTGCTTACGATCGTGCGTCGATCACTCAAGACCGTATTGATGAGCGAGGATTTGCCAACGTTAGGCCGGCCCACGATAGCGAGCGACAGGCGCGCGGTCGTCGCCTCTCCCTCATCTGCCGCGGGCGGAAGCTGCGCTTCGATTGCTTTGACTAACGAATCGATTCCGTGGCCATGCGCCGCGCTGATCGTTAGGCTGGTCAAGCCAAGGCGGTGGAAATCCGCTTCCAGATTTTGGTGTTTTGGGTCGTCGATCTTATTCACGACGAGGAGGACCGGGCGCTGGGAGCGGCGGAGAGCACGCGCGAGTTCCTGGTCGATCGGCGTTAACCCCTGTTGTGCGTCGACGACCAGGAGAATGAGGTCAGCCTCACGCATCGCGGCGTCGGCCGCATGCCTCACTTCCTGCACCAGCTCGCTCTCCCCTGCTCCCCCGATTCCAGCGGTGTCCCAAATGGTGAAATTGCCGCGCCGGCTCGGGGCGGAAATGCGATCGCGCGTAATCCCGGGCTGGTTGTGGACGATGGCGATGTTGCGCCCGACGAGACGATTGAAGAGCGCGCTTTTCCCAACGTTAGGTCGACCGACGATCGCGACCTGGCGAGTTTGCCTTTTTTCCATGACCTAGCGAAGCGAGTCGTTAGGCTTCGGGTTAGTATGGCCGTGCGCGCCGAGCTGGCGGAAACCATCGGTGACGTAAACCACGCCCGAAACGAAGGTGAAGAAGCCCGCCGCCGCCACGACATAGATGAGGGGGATGAACCTGAACTGCAACATCACCCACGCGATTGCGGTCATCTGCAAAACCGTGGCAACCTTCCCAGTCCAGGCCGGACGCACGCGCACGTGCCCGTTAAGGATGTGAAGCACGGCGCTGCCGATGAGGATGACGGCGTCACGGCTGATCACGAGCACGGGGAACCAGGTCGGAAACTGTCCGTACTGGAGATCGACATGACTCCAGTTAGTGATGCTGAGAGTAATAATGCCGCTCAGGAGCAAACCTTTGTCGGCGATCGGGTCAAGGATGACTCCGAGTGCGCTCTTTTGGTTGTAACGGCGCGCGATATAGCCGTCGAGACCGTCGCTCGCGGCGGCGGCGAGGAAGATCACGATCGCGCTGTAGCGCTGCCACTCGAGCGGCGCCCCCCGCTTGATGCTTTCTCCATAATAGATCGCCATCAGGACGAAGGCCGGGATCATCAGGATGCGGACGAGCGTGATCTTGTTCGCGGTAGTCATGGCCGCGTCCAATATGCCCATGCCTCTGGGGAAAAATAAAGCGGAACGAACATCGGCCCGTTCCGCTGTTATTTGTAGAGCTCCCGCCTAACGATTCAAGTCTCGAGCTCGACGGTCGCGCATTGCTCGCTGGCGGCTTTGCCCTGTTGGCTGTGTTTTCCCTCCGCGAACTCTTCGATCATCTTGCGATTGAACGCCGGGATATCATCGGGTTTGCGACTCGTGACCAGACCATTATCAACTACGACTTCTTCGTCCACCCACTCGGCGCCGGCGTTTTTCAGGTCCATTTGGATGGCTGGCCAGGAAGTGAGCTTCCGGCCGCGCGCGAGACCGGCATCAGCCAAAACCCAAGGTCCGTGACAGATAACAGCGGCGGGTTTCCCTGCCTGGAAAAAGTGGCGGGTAAACTCAAGCGCCGCCGGAGTCGAACGCAGGGTGTCGGGGTTCATCGTGCCGCCGGGAATCATGAGAGCGTCGAAATCGTCTGGGTCCGCTTCGTCCAGGGTAAGATCGACGTCGACCTTGTCGCCTTTGTCGGCGTGATTCATTCCTTGGATCTGGCCGGATTTCGGCGACACGATTTTGACTTCCGCGCCCGCCTCCTCTAGCGCGTCGCGTGGTTTGGTGAGTTCTACTTGTTCAAAATAATCGGCCGCGAGGATCGCGACTTTCTTCCCTTTTAGTTGGTGTGACATTCCCTCTGCTCCCTTTCTGTTGCTGGTTGCGGCATCGCCATACACGATCGCTTTTCCAAAGGATCGATCTCAAACGAGGCATTGGACGTAACAAGGACCACGAGCGCGGGGGAGCTAAATACGATCGAGGCGGTCTGGATCGTCCCGTCTCGTCTCCCCAGCGTCGATTTCATCCCAGCATAATTCCAATGCATGGATGACCTTTCTTGATAAGCTAGGGCGGCAAGCCGCCGATGTGGCGAAATGGCAGACGCAACGGACTTAAAATCCGTTGGGCTTAACGCCCGTGCCGGTTCGAGTCCGGCCATCGGCAATCTCACAAGACTCAAAGTCGATAGACAAAGTTCTCGACAACCCTGGCCAGCTCCCGCCGGAGCGGCGGCTCAGTGGGACTTACTATTGGCCGCGAGCTGTCGCCTTGCTTCCTCAGCCGCGCGGCCGGACAAGCCGGCTTTGAGAGCACGATCGAGTGTCTCTCGGCCCTTAATTTCCTGTTTGCTTTGGAGTTGAGCGATACCCATGTAGTAAAGGTCTTCGGCAGTTAGTGGCTGACCCGCTTCACTCTGTTCGAAGAGTTGTGCCGCGTAGGCAAATTCCTTCCGCTGAAAGCTAATTCGCGCCAAAATCCGAGCCAGTTCAGGATCATCGCGCAGACTGCTGTGCGCCTTGAGCGCCAACTCATGAGCCTTTTCAATGTCATTCGGATTTTCCGCGTAAATCGCGGCGAGACGCTTCTGTGCCGGGGCAAAATCCGGGTAATACTGCAACACCTTTGAATAGATCGCGGCAGCTTCGCCCGGTTGATTGCGTTGCATCTTAATCGCCGCCTTAACCATCAAAGCCGGCACGCTATCCGGCTGCTTGCGGAGGACGGCTTCAGCCTCCCGTTCCGCTGCGATAGCCTGCGGCGAGGGCTTCTCTAGAGCGGTCATAGTGAGAAACTTTTTCGCGTCTTCGCGTTGCGACTCGTTGGGCGATAAACTCAGGCAATCTTGCATCGTTTGGCGAGCCTCGGAGACTTTTCCCAGCGCATAAGCACTCATGGCCAGATCGTGCAGCACTGCCGGGTCCTTGTCACCAGCCCGCGCCTGGAGCACACTATAGGCTAGGGGAAAATTACCCGCGCGGTAGGCGATTTCCCCGACCGCTACTGCAGTGCTAGCGTCGTTAGGCGACAGTTCCTTTGCTTTCCTGGCATAGGCAACGGCTTTCGCGCGGTCCTGCAACGGCCCGGCGTAAAGCCAGGCCAATTTCAAGGTAGGACCTGGAAGGTGCGGACTCGATTTGAGAGCCTGTTCATAAGCGGCTGCAGCCTTTGCCGGTTGATTTTCCCGCTCCAATGCTTCACCGAGGCGAGTGGCGACGAGTGGGTCGTTAGGGTTTTGCTCGAGCAAAGGTTGCAACTGACTCGCTGAGAGCTGCGAACCTGGGCCGCCGGATTGGTCGAGAAGGGCAAGCCGCGCTTTCGCTTCCGCTTTGCCCGGGAACTCATCCTTCGTTTCCACTGCTTTCTGCAAAGCCGCACGGGCCGGGTCGAGCTGCCCCATCATGTATAAAGTCATCCCGAGGTGGTATTGGACGGCTGGATTAGCTGGTAACTTACCCGCACTGATCTGAAGCCGAGACAGAGCCTGCTGATAATCGCCGCGCCGATAGAGAATCCAACCCAGTGTATCAGCAATCGAGCCGTCAGCCGGTTGCAGGCTGCTTGCCTTCTGGGCTAACTCATTTGCCTTATCAAGTTCGTTGAACTGTTCGGCATAGAGCCAGGCCAGGTTATTAAGAGCTGGGACGAAGTTTGGGTTAGCAGCAAGCAGCTTCTCATATTCGTCGCGGGCAGCGGCAAAGCCTTTTTGCCCTTCAAAGATTGTGGCAAGAAGCAAACGCGCCCGCGGATCGTTCGGGTCATTCTTCAACATTGCCTCGAGCTCACTTACCGCTTGCGGGGCCTTGCCCTGCGCCAGATAGCTCGAAATCAACAATTGCCGTGCCTTATCGAACTTGCCGTTGAGTTCGACTGCCTTCTTGAAAGCGGCCTCAGCCTTCGGCCAATCCGTCTGCGCGGCGTAAATCTTGCCCTCAAGGACATAAACGGGAGCATAGTTTGGAGTCCTTTGAAATTGTTGCTGCACGCGGCGCGTCGCCGCAGCGTAGTCCTTCTTCGCAATGTCGAGATTTACCAGTTGTTCGACCGGCAGGATATTATTCGGTTCGACTTCCGCGGCCTTTTCGAAATATTGCCGCGCCTCGTCGGGCTTGTTCTCCTGCAACTTGGTCAGGCCGAGATCAAAATAAGGCAGAGCACTCTGATTCGTTAGAGATATCTGCTTATGGAAAAGTTTGGTAGCGCTCTCGAACCTTCCCGTGGCTCGATAAGCTTCGCCGAGCAGTTCCTGGGCAGCAGTCAAGTTCGGCTGAGCTTTCAGCAATTCTTCCAACGGGCCGACCGCCTGCGAGGCCTGGTCCGATCGAATGCTCAAGTCGGCCCGGGCCAGGATAGCATCCGCGTATTTCGGATTCTCGGCGATTACCTGGTCGAGTAACTTCTCAGCTCTGGGACGATCGTTGTTAGCCAGAGCTGCCTTGGCTAATCTTAGCTTGATTCCTGGAATTTTGCCGTGATAAGCCGCGTTCAATTTCTCCAAGGCTTCAACCGCTTCTTTGGGTTTGTGTTGCCCGATCAGAGCCTCCGCTTCCATAAAGCGCGCCTCAAGGTCCTGCGGCTCGCGGGTAAAGATATTCTGGAGTGCTGCGAGTGCTTCCTTATAGTTGCGCTGCGCGAGCGCGACCTTAGCCGAGACACGGTAGATCGGCAGGTAATCGGGAGTGGCCTTGGTCATCTGCGCGAGAAGAGCTTTCCCTTCGCTCGACTTACCCGAACTAAAGAGGAATTCGGCGTATTGCACGCGGATGCTCGACCGCGGCGGGGCCAGTTCAGCCGCCTTTTTGAGCTCCTTGCCCGCTCCTTCCAGGTTCTTCGTCGCGGCGTAGTACTGACCTAACGCAGCGTGAGCAAGCGCTGACTTTGGATTGACTTTCAGGGATTTCTGTATCTCTGCTTCCGCCGCCGGCTTATCGTTCCTGCGCAGTGCGATATTCGCGGCCGCGAGATGAAACTCTACTGAGTTAGTCGCTGGGAATTGCTTTAGCTGCTTTTCCATTTCCGCCAACTGCTCCGGCGTTTGCGCAAACTGGGTGAGAAGGAAAAGCGTCTCGCTATCGGAAGGAGCACGCTGAAGAATTTCGGTTGCCTGCTGTTTTGCCTGCTCAAAGCCTGCGATGCCGACGAGCGCGGCGAGCAGTTTCTTCCGGATCTCGACAATGTCCGGCTGAAGGTCGCGCGCCTTCATGAGAAAGGGCATGGCAGTGATCGGCGCGCCTTCTTCGCTCCAGATCTGACCGAGCCGCTGAATGGCAAGCACATTCCTTGGCTCCGTCCGAAGCACCGCCATATAATCGATTCTGGCCTCGTCGTATTGTCCGGCTTTGAAGTGGCGCTCCGCGCGTTCGAGGCGCTGCGCCTTTCTTGAGGCAGCGGAACAGCCCACCAGCATCACCAAAACGACAAGTGTAGCTATTGTGACTCTGCAGGAGCAGTAATGAATTCTCATTTAGACGGCAATCTGTTGAATAGAGTCAAAGTACGGGGTCGCAGTGGCCAACCGCTTCACGAATCGCTTCCCGACATGCGCAGTTCGATCAGGGCCTGTTGCGCTTTCTTCGAAGGTTCCGCAGGCAGCCCGGCAGTTAGCGCCGCAGTTAACTCCTGGATGGCGGCCAGCGCTTGCTTTTGCTCTTTGTAAGTCATCCCGAGATAGTAGTGACCGGTCGCATCCAGCGGCGATTGCCGGGAACTCTCCTGCAAGAGTTGACCGGCCCGAGCATATTCCTTGCGCTCGTAACAGACTTCTCCCAGCACCTGCGCTGTCATTGCGTCCTCAGGCAGAACTTTGCGCGCCTGTGAAGCCAGATCATAGGCCTTACTCAGTTGATTCGGATCGTCGAGATAAAGGGATGCCAGCTGCAACTGAGCCAGAGCAAAATTAGGAAAGCGCTGCAAGCTTTGCTGGTAACGCTTAATCGCTTGCTGTCTGTTTCCTTCCCGAGCGTCGAGAGCGGCTGCGCTCATCACCGCAGGGATGTAATCCGGATCGGCGTGCAGCTTCTCGTCAAGTTTGGGCCGCGCCTGAGCAAGCGCGGCAGTGTCAGAAAACAAAGCGGTAAAGGAAAGAAAAGACTTTGCATCCTCCGCCGTCGAGGCGTCAGGCGCCAGCCCCAGGCAACGTTCCATCACTCGGCGCGCCTCCTCCAGTTTACCCTGCGCGTAAGCCGCCCACGCCAAATCGTGCGCTGCTTGCGCATCCGATGGCAATTGGCGCGAGCTTTCCTGAAGAACGCTATAGGCCCACGCGGTATCGCCGGCATCAAAGGCAGCGCGGCCCAAAAGTGCAGTCGTTTTCGCATCTTGCGGGGACAGATCTCGCGCCTGCTTGGCATAGGTGAGTGCCTTTTCGCGATTTGCTAACGGCCCGCTGTAGAGCTGAGCGAGCCTGATCGCCGGCTTCGGCAGTTTCGGATTTAACTTGAGCGCCGCTTCATAGGTGGCAGCCGCTTTCGCCGGTTCAGATCCCTGATCATAGGCATCCGCGAGCCAAAGGATCGCCACGAGGTCCTGTGGCTCTTCGGCGACCATTTTTTCCAGCTCCTTGATGCTCGGTTTCATTGCGGCGCCTGACCCTGTGCCGAGCAAAGCGAGTCGCTTGGCCGCGGTCGCCTTGGTCTGGGAATCTCCGGGCGAGGCCACGACTTGCTCGAAAGCGCTTCGGGCTCCCGCGGTGTCGCCCATCATATAATGAGTCATGCCGAGATGAAACCGGATCTCGGAGTTACTTGGCCACTTATCGGCGCTTTCCTGCAATAACGGCAGCGCCTGCTGGTAGTCGCCTCGCTTGTATAGAGCCCAGGCAACCGTATCAGAGACCGATAAGTCTGTCGGTGCGAGCTGGCGCGCCTTCTGCGCCAGTTCCAAACCCCGGTCGAGCTGGTTGAGATACTCAACGTCAAGATAAGCAAGGTTATTCAGGGCCGGCACAAAATCAGGGTCAGTCGCAAGAAGCTTCTCATAGGCTTGCTGTGCCGCGGCATGGTCATTCAGTTTTTCGCGGATACTCGCAAGCAACATCCATGCACTTCGGTTGTTGGGCATCTTGGCTACCGCCGCTTCCATCTCACTCGCCGCTTCCGGCAATCGGTTGGTCGCGAGATAACTCGAGACCAGCAGGCCGTAAGCGCTGGCCAGGTTGGCATCCAGTTCAATTCCTTTCTTGAGCGCACTCTCGGCCGCCGGCCATTGCTGCTGCGCGATCAGGATCTTCCCTTCAAGGACGTAAAGAGTAGCCGAGTCGGAATGTTTTTTTAAGCGCTCCTGCACCCGACCGGTTGCCGCGGCAAAATCCTTTGCCTCTAGATCAAGATCAATGAGTTCGCTCAGCGCGGGCAGGTTTTCCGGCGCTAACTCAAGCACCTTTTCGAAGCTCTTGCGCGCGTCCTCGCTGTTTTTCGCCTCCTTTTCGACCTTGCCGAGAAAGAGATAGGAATCGGGGGCTGTTGGCCGAAGCTTGATCTGCTCGCGAAAGATAGCCGCGGCATCCTGGAAGCGTCGGGCTCGACGGTAAGCATCAGCCAAAAGGAGCTGCGCCGATCGCATGTTTGGTTGTTTCTTGAGTAAGTGCTCCAGAGCGTCGATCGCCTCGGGCAGTTTCCCGCCGTTAATCTTCAATTGCGCCTGTAAGAGGATCGCTTCTGGATATTCGGGATTCTTTTTAAGGGCTCGGTCCAGTGCCGCGTTGGCCTGGGCAGGCTTATGCTGCTGGAGATAAGCCTGGGCCAGCCGTAACTCTGCAGCCGACGAAGCGGGAAACGTGCTGAGAAGCCGCTGCATTACATCAACCGCTTTTTGTGGCTGACTCTTAGCGAGAAAACAATCGGCTTGCATGAGCAGCGCCTCGATGTGTCGCGCATCGCGCGAGATGATATTGTCGAGGAGTTTGAGTGCGTCGTCGTATCTCTTCTCGGAATAGGCAAGACGGCTGAGCATGCTCCAGGCTGGCAAAAAATCGGGCGCTTTTTTCGTGAGACTGTCGAGGAAAGCACGGGCTGCGTCACTCCCCTGCGCCTGTAATAGCCAGCTAGCATAGGTCATCTGCACTGGCGAGCGCGACGCCGCCAGGCTGGCTGCGGTTTTCAATTCCTCTGCCGCGCGGGTGCGGTTCTGTTGCACGACGGCCAAAATACCGGCCGCCTGATGCGCCGCGGCTGATTTCGGCTCGAGCTGGATGGCGCGAGTCACTGTTACCTCGGCCGCTGAGAGATCGTGTCTGCGCGCCGCCAGGTCAGCGCGCGCAATCTCATAAGCGGCGGTATTCTTCTCTTGATACTTCTCCAGGATCTGCTCGACCTGGCTGATTTCTTCCGGGGCGCGCGCGATTTCCGCGAGCAGAACAAGGGCTTCGCCGTTGGCGCCGGATTGCAGAACCGCGAGAGCTACTTTACGTGCTTCGGCAAATTGCCCGATCGCCTGATAAGCCTGCGCCAGGCGTACGCTGTTGGCCGTGTCCTTCGGGTCCAGCTCCTGCGCGTGTTTGAGAAAGGTGCCGGCGAAAAGCGGGTCGCCATCTTCCAGCCACATCTGCCCGATACGCTGGAACGGTTTCGGATCGCGCGGATCGACCCGGATCGCCTGCATGTAGCCGATCTTCGCCTTGTCGTAGTCGCCGCCATGGAAATCACTTTCCGCTCGCGCCAATATCCGTGCTTTCTTCGCCTTGGCCGAACACCCACTTAGGACGGGAGTCAGAAGAAGGGCCGCAACAAGCAAGCTAATAGGTAATCGTATTTTCATCGGCAAAGGAGTGGAGAAGTGGCGGAGCGGAGATCTCGTTAGGCTGCGCCCCCAGCTAGTTCAAATCGCCCGCCTCCTGACCCGTGCGGCGAATGCCAAGCTTATCCATTAACTCATAAAAGGTCGGCCGGCTGATCCCCAATTCGGTAGCGGCGGCGGCGATTTTTCCACGATTGCGCCGGAGCGAAGACTCCACCATTTCTCTTTCGACCGCTTCGCGCGCATCGCGCAAGGTGGCACGTGTCTGGCCGGCTGCCTCCTCCAGTTCAAGATCGGCCGCTGTGATTTTGCGTGCGTCCGCCATGATCACGGCGCGCTTCACCCGGTTTTGAAGTTCTCGTACGTTACCTGTCCACTGGTGGCGGTAAAGTGCGCGCATGGCATCGGGAGAGAGAGTCATTTTCCTGCGACCATTCTGGGCCGCGTAACGATTGAGAAAATCCTGCGCGAGTAAGGCAACATCGTCTTCACGTTCGCGCAAGGGGGGTAACTTGATGACTACGACCGCAAGCCGGAAATAAAGGTCCTCGCGAAACCTTCCCTCCGCAATCGCCTGCTTCAGATCGGCGTTCGTAGCCGCGATCACCCGCGTGTCGATCTTAATTTCCTGCCGTCCTCCCACCCTTTGGAAACGCTGCTCTTGCAGGAAGCGCAGCAGCTTTACCTGAAGCGATGGCGGCAGATCGCCAATCTCATCCAGAAACAGCGTTCCATTAGCCGCTGATTCGATCAGGCCGTTGCGTTGGACGTGCGCACCGGTGAATGCGCCTTTCTCGTGGCCAAATAATTCGCTCTCGAGCAGATTCTCTGGAATCCCGCTGCAGTTAATCGGGACAAAGGGTCCTTTGCTGCGCGGACTGCGCTCGTGAATCGCCAACGCCGCCAGCTCCTTGCCGGTGCCACTCTCACCCAGGAGCAGGACGGGCGCATTGGTGCTCGCGACTTTTTTAATCGACGCAAAGACCTGCTCCATTTTCGTGCTCGCCCCGAGCATTTTCTCGAATCCCTGAACCGGAGCCCTTCTTTCTAACTCGCGGTACTCGCGCTCTAACTGCACGACATTGATACACCGGCGCAAAAGCAGCTTGAGAATTTCCGGTTCGATGGGCTTGGGCAAAAAATCGTAGGCGCCCGCGCCGATAGCCTGAATCGCATTCCCTCTTTCGCTCTGGCCGGAAAGAATCACCACTTTGGCGGCGGGATCGATCACCAGAATCTCATCCAATGCGGCCAGGCCTTCCTTACACTCGTTAGGCTGAGGCGGCAGCCCGAGGTCGAGTAACGTCATGGCCGGGCGGCGCTCCCGAAAGAGATTGACTGCCTGTTCGCGATCGGCGGCGATTACGAGGTCGTATTCACTCTCGAGCGCCCATTTCAGCTGCGTCCGGATCTCTTCGTCATCATCGACAATCAGCAGCGTCGGCTTGGTCGGAGTCATGGCTTAGATAGGAAGTAAGACCCGAAACGTCGTTCCAACGCCGGGCTCCGTCTTAACCAGCATCTTTCCGCGATGCGCTTCGACGATCATCTTTGATTGGAACATACCGATACCCATTCCTTTTTTCTTGGTCGTGCGGAAAGGACGAAAAAGCGATTCTTTCACAAATGCAGGAGTCATTCCACACCCGTTGTCGGCGACTTGCAGGCTGGCCCATTTCTCCACGCGCCCGGTCTTGATCGTGATGCGGCTCGTGCCACTCGCTTCGGATGCATTCAAAAGCAAGTTCGTGATCACGCTTTGCATTCGCTCGCGGTCCGCCAGCACCGGCGGCAAGGGCTCCAAATTTGAGATCCATTCCAAGCCGTTATTGCCATTGACGCTCTTCAGCGAATCGGCCACGAGTGAGTTCAGGTCGCACTCGGTGCGGTGCAGCTCGAACTCAGCGCGCAAGGAACCGGCCCGGCTGATTAACTGTTCGATCCGCTCAATCGTGCCACGAATCCCGCGCATCGCGTCTTCCCGGAACCTTGGGTCATCAAAGTGGATCGGCAGATTTGCCAGCATGAGCCGGAGAGTTGAGGTGGCATTCTTCAAATCATGGACAAAGAACGCGGTCACCGTTTGGAGCGTTTCCAG
>JAICXG010000304.1 GCA_025980625.1 Chthoniobacterales bacterium | reverse complement strand
GGAGTGCCATCACTGCTCCTTAGGCGGCGATCGGATGTTGCGATCCGGTAATCGCCAAACTCGTAAACATGATTGGAGCTTTCGCCCATCCAGCTCTTCAGAACAATTCAGGAAATTTCAGGCCCGTCTTAAAGACTTTCAGGAGGCCAATAGAGACCATGATCGCATGCTTGCCGGAAAAATCCCGGCGACGAAACAACCAACAAAGGAACAAAAAAATGAAAGACAAAACGAAGAAAAAATCCCTCGGCGCCATTCTCGGACTGGCAGGCCTGCTCATTTGCACGCTCGCACCGTCCGCGGCTTTGGCACGCGGGTCGGCAGAGAGAATCGAAGGCGTATGGACTTCAGACGTAACAATCACAGACTGCTCGAGTGGCACCATTCTCGCGACCTTTCATGGTCTGGGAATGTTTATTCACGGCGGTTCTCTTTCCCAGACAAACAACATGAATCCAGCGCTGGCCAGTCCGAGCGCCGGTCACTGGGAATTCCTCGGCGGACGCAGTTACAACGCCAGCTTTCAGTTTTTCCGGTTCGACACAACCGGGACTTGGACGGGGACGCAGAAGGTCACGCGAGATATTACTCTGGATAGCAGTGGCGACACGTTTACGAGCGTCATTTCCTTCACCACCTATGATGTAAATGGGAACCAAATCGCGAGCGGCTGCGGCACGGAAACGGCCACCCGCGTGGTCGACTAATGGCCCGAGTGCGAGTTCGGCGTAACCTGTGTCGCCGAACTCGCAAAGGCCTTTGCTTAACGAACCTAGGCCAGGACTCCGTCGGCAATTCGCAGGGTTCGATCGCCGCGCTGCGCGAGATTGGTGTCGTGTGTCACGACGACGAGTGTTTTTCCGCGCTCGCGCGCCAGGCTGAGGAGCAGATCCATAATTGCGTCGCCGGTTTTGGAATCGAGATTGCCGGTCGGTTCATCGGCAAAAATGATGTCTGGATCATTCGTTAGGGCGCGGGCAATCGCGACCCGTTGCTGCTCGCCGCCGGAAAGCTCGGGCGGGAGATGATTCGTCCGCTCGCCCAGCCCGACGGTGGCGAGACTTTCCGCGCATTGCTCGCGCGGCGCGCGGCGGCCAATCATGCCTGGGAGCATGACGTTTTCCAACGCAGTCAGCTCAGGCAGCAGAAAGTACCCTTGAAATACGAAGCCCATCTTTTCGTTGCGCAGTTTCGCCAGCGCCGATTCACCCGCCCGATAGAGTCTCCGGCCTTCGAACTCGACTTCACCCGCCTCCGGTCGCTCGAGTCCGGCGAGAGTGTAAAGCAAGGTCGTTTTCCCGGCACCCGACGCGCCACAAAGGAATACGCATTCGCCCCTCTGCACTTCGAGGGAAACGCCGCGCAACACTTCGATGCGACGCGGCCCAATTCGAAAGGAGCGGCGGAGATCGCGGGCGACGAGTTGTGGCGGCGGCATCGGCGAGGAGCATTCGCCATCTCCATCCCTGCCGCAAGACTCACGATCGCCGCCGGGTAGCGCAGGGTCTTATCATTCCGCAGCCGGCGAATTTGCTCGATCGTTCCGCAACCGCCGCTCCTCGGCATAGGGCAGAATCTCCGGCAAACGACCGGCGCGCAATTGCTCCTGCACCCGGCGCCAGTAGCTGGGATGAAAGAGATCGCTGTGCCGCTCCAGCAGCGCCGCCCGCGCGGCTTTGGGGAAGGCGAGAAAGCGCAGGAATTCCTCCGGGAATATGTCGTTAGGCCGGACCGGGAACCAGGGCTCGGCCGACATCTCCTCCTCGTAGCTGCGCGATTGCGGCAGCGCGCGAAAGTTGCATTCGGTTAGCAGAGTAAGCTCGTCGTAGTCGTAAAACACGACCCGACCGCGCCGGGTCAGCCCGAAATTTTTCGTCAACAGATCGCCTGCGAAGATATTCGAGGCGGCGAGGTCCTTGATTGATTGCGCGTAATCAGAGGCGGCGGCGATCGCAGTTGTCTCAGCACACTCGCGGAAAAGTAAGTTGAGCGGCCGGACCCGCCGCTCGACGTAAGCATGCGCGATCACGAGGTCCTCGCCCTCAATCCGCACGGTCCGCTGGGCATTGCCTAACAAATCCGCGAGCAGCTCCGGCTCGAAGCGATCGCGCGCGATGCGGAGATGCTCAAACTCGTGCGCTTCGACCAGGCGCCCGGCGCGATCGTGCTCGAAGACCATCCGGTAGCGGCCCATCACATCGCGGCGGTCGGTCTCCTTTGGGGCGTCGAAGCGATCGCGGATCAGTTTAAAAACAACATCGTAACTCGGCAGGGTAAAAACGAGCATCACCATCCCGCGCGCCCCTTCGGCGGCGATGAAACGATCCTTCGAGTGTTCGAGATGCCTGACGAAATCGCGATAGAACTCGGTCTTGGCATGGCGGTTGAAGCCAATCGCGTTGTAGAGATCAGCCGTGCGTTTGCGTGGCATCAACTCCCGCAGCCATTGCACCAACCGGTAGGGCGCTGGCGCCCGGACCCGGAAATAGGCGCGGGTGTAGGAAAAGAGGATCGCGAGATCCCCCTCGCCCATCAGGACGGCGTCGAGCGTCAGCCCATTTTCGTCGGGATGCCGCAGACAAAACGCCAGCGGTATTACCTCCTCGCCCTGGCGCAGACGACCGACGAAATAGCCGCCGCGTCCACGAAAAAACACGCCGCGAAAAATCTCCAGCGTCATCGGCGAGGGCGCCGCCATCGCGGCGGAGATGCGGTGCGCGGCTTCCGTGCTCGCCCGGTCAAGATCGTGCCAGAGATCGCTTGCAAAACCGGTTTCGGAATTGGTCAGCGCGTTCCGGATCAGCTTCGGCAATGCCTCCCCGGAGTAGACGCTGCAGAGGGCAGCCTCCTGCTCGGTCGGCGGCGCATCGAAATCGGTATCGACAAATTCAATCGCCTGGTCAACGCCCTCGGTCGCGAAGACCCGGCGCGTGAGTGAATTGAAGAAGCTTTCCGCAATCTCCCAGCGAAGCGATTGCGCGATGAGCGAGGAATAGACCGCCTTGGTTGCGCTCCAGATGGCGCGTTCACGCAAACGGTCGCCCATCAATTCCACTGTTTTACTCGTTAGGCGATCGAGCACTTGAGAGTAAAGCTGAAGGCGTTCGGCCGCGTCCTCAAAGCTGCCCCGCCAATCGCGCGCAATGAAGCGATCGCGCGCGC
>JAICXG010000080.1 GCA_025980625.1 Chthoniobacterales bacterium | reverse complement strand
TTCGCGGACGCTGCTACGGGCGCGATGTTGATGAAGTCGTTAGGCTGGCGGGGGCTTTCAACGATGCACTCCGCGCCGAAGGCATCGCGAGTTGCGGGAAGCATTTTCCCGGCTACTCCGCCGCCAGCGTCGATGCGCATCACGATCTGCCGTTGATCGCGCGCTCAATCGACGAGCTAAACGGCAACGAACTCGCAGTCTTTCGCGCCCTCACCGAGCGCGTCGACAGCATGATGATCTGCCACGGCTGGTATCCCTGTTTCGAACCGGCAAAGACCGCCGCCTCGCTTTCACGCCGCATTGTCACCGATCTGCTCCGGAGTGAGTTAGGCTTCAAAGGCCTGATCATGACCGATGACCTAGATATGGGCGCGATCTTGAACGAGTACGGCTTCGAAGAGACTATCCGCCTCGCGATCCTCGCCGGCAACGATCTTGCGATGATCTGTCATAGGCTTCCTGCAATCGAAGAAGCACTCGGCTACATCGAGAAAGTTCCGAGTGACCAGGTCGAGCGCGCTCTCGGGAATGTGGCGAGGTTTAAGTCACAGCTCTCCCCGCCCGACGACTTCTCCGAAGCTGCCTTCGCCGCGTTGAATGACGAGATCTGGGAGCTGCGGGTAGCCGTGCTTGGTCCCAAGCGCGCCGCCGAGCGCAGCCCGGAAGACGGGAAGCGTTCGCCGGTTGAGACCTACTAGGCGCGGCTGAGCGTGCCTGGACGGTGAGCTCGATCTTCTCCAGCTTACGGAACTGGATTTTCATTACACGATATGTGCCGTAATGAGATAGACCCAGTTAGCAGCAAGCAGGACAAGGACAAGACTGCGCAGGACAAGCTTTTCCCGAGGGGAAACATCTCTTAGGCGCAGACGTGACGCCCCGGTGAGCAGGACCGCGGTTGCATAGATATCGAAAAGGGCAATGCCGCAGTAAGTGGTAAAGGCGAGAGGATTGAAGAGAAAGGACGCGCCGAAATGCCCGTGGAAAAACTGCCGGGCCGCGCGAGTCGCGCCGCAGGTCAGACAGGGGACGCCGGTGAGCGAGTGAAAAATGCAGCGCGGCATGGGCAAACGCGCCCAGAGCCAGATCGCCAGCGCAGCAGCCGTACCTAACGAGACAAAGAGCCAGACCAGCTCGTGATCAATCTCCTCAGGAGCGAGCGGGCGACGAGTTAACTGCATCCCTACTTCCTAATGATGTCCGAGAAGGGCGCTGAAGATGCCGACACCTGCCACGACCGACACGACGAGGATCAAGCCGCAACAAACAATCACTGGCAGTAAGACCGCGATTACAGCTTTGCCGGTCGTGATCTCATGCGCTTTGGCGAGCCCGATGCATTCCAGAACGATATTCCAGATCGCCGCCACGACACCTCCGCAAAACGGGATGATGGCAATCGGGTTAGTCGAGCCGACGGTATAACTCACGACGCGAAAGGTGGTTTCAAATGAGCGGTTAGCTCCGCCCACGAGCATGAGGCAGAGATGCAGGATCCCACTGCCAATAAATAGACAGACGGCGATGAAGAGCGGCGCCAGGATAATGCAAATCACCATTCCCACACCTGCGCCGATTGCGCCGGCGATCGGGTTGCGGTCAGTGAAGGCGCCGATTGAGCCGAAGAGAATATTCCAGAGCAGGCTAATGATGAATCCGATGCTGCCGCCGATCACGCCGTAAAGGAGCGGGTCGCTGAGCCCGCCCTCCTTCTTCATCGCCGCGAAGGCGACGGCGGGATTGAGCAAAACAAGCTTGAGCGTTTCGACAAACGCGGGAACGAAACCCAGCTCTTCTCGACGTTCCCAGGGCAAACCGGTCGCCGGGACGATCGCGCTCGCGGCGGTTGCGGCCGTTGCGGCGGCGAACTCAGGAAAGTCAGCCAACCTTTGCCAGGTCGTCATTCCTTCTCGCCAACCAATGTCGGTCGGGACAAAGCGGCCGGTCTGCAGGGCCTCTCTTATTTCCTCCTCGGAAAAAACGCCGAGCTTGGTTTCACCGCGATTGACTTGGATATTGGCCATGAGCCGGGTTTTAGCGGGCTGCGGCGCAACCGTCAAGAAAGGCGGTCATCAGGCGCCAGACAGTTTCTCGCGGCCATGCGGACGCATCAGATCCAGGACAGGACCGATCGGCACGATTCGGGTAGGGTTGATCGCGTCGTGTGTCATGTAGTAATGATGTTTGATGTGCTCGAAGTTCACGGTCTGGGCGATCCCGGGCTGCTGATAAAGGTCGCAGAGATACCCTTGCAGGTTCGGGTAATCGAGAATGCGGCGGAGGCTGCATTTGAAATGAATGTAATAAACCACGTCGAAGCGGATGAGTGTGCAAAAGAGGCGCCAATCGGATTCAACAATGCGGTTGCCGAAGAGATAGCGGCTGGTCGTTAGGCGTGACTCCAGTTCGTCGAGGGCATCGAATACAATGTGAGCGGAGCGCTCGTAAACGGGCTGGCGGGTAGCAAAGCCGGCGCGGTAAACGCCGTTGTTCACCTTCTCGTAAATAAACTGCGAAAGCTCTGCCTGCTCCTCGGCGATGTCGTTAGGGAAAAGATCGGCCTCACACGTGGCGAACCGCCGAAAAGCGCCGTCGAACATCCGGCAAATGTCGTCTTCGGAATTGTTCACGATCCGCCGTGTTTGCTTGTCCCAAAGGACCGGCACGGTGGCCCGACCATTGAAGGTTGGATCCGTCGCGCGGTAGGCTTCCATCAGAAACTGAAAGCCATTGAGGGGATCGTGGCTGTAACCGGGGCCGTCGCGGAAAGCCCAGCCGCGTTCATCGCGGACGGGATCGACGGCCGTCATACCGATGGCCTTTTCCAACCCGAGCAACTGCCGGACGATGATGGTCCGACTCGCCCATGGACAGGCGAAGCAAACGTAGAGGTGATAACGATCGGCTGCAGCCGGATAGGCGGTTGACGCATCAGCTGAAATCCAGTCGCGAAAGATATCATCCTGGCGTTCGAAATCTCCCGTGTCGGATTGCTCGGCGATGAACTGCGGCTTTGGCTTCATGCATTTTTCTAAGGCCGATCGCGGCGGAGCGCGAATGAGGCGGGTGAGTCATCGCTCCGAGCGGAGAGTTATCATTGGGCAGGGTTATCGCTCGGCCGGCTTGGAAAAACGTCGCACCGAAAGGAACTCGATGTCGGGGCTGGTCTGGCCCTCAAGCGCGAGGTCGGTCGCGATTTCACCGATCACTGGCGCAAACTTGAAACCATGACCCGAAAAGCCACCGCACAGGACAAGTCGCGGATGTTCCGGATGGCGATCGACGACGAAATGGCCGTCCGGCGTGAGCGAGTAGGGACATGGCTTGGCGGCGCGAAAGGTGTTTGCCGCGCCCGGCATCCATTGGTCCATCGCCCTAACGATCGGTTCGATGTCGCGCGCGCAATCAATCTCGCGAACAACCGCGTCGGGCGCGCTGAGTTCCCCGTGAGAATGAAAGGCTGCCTTCACTCCGTCGCCGAAATCGGGAAAGCCGTAGAGCGGTGCGGGCAGACCTGTGCGATCGAGAAGAAAAGGTGGAAAGCGTCCGGCAAGGTAGTCGTTAGCGGACGGGGTGAACCAGGCTTGGACATTGCGCTGAATGCGAATTGCGATCCCCAACTTCGCGAGTTCGTCCTGCAACCACGGCCCTAACGACAAAATGAGCGCGCCGCTTCTCACTTCTGTTCCGTCGCGCAGCTGGACGATAAAAGTTTCGCCGTCGTATTGCCAGTTTGCCATGCCCGTCTCAAAACGAAGATGCGCGCCCGCGTTCGCCGCCTGCTCGAGATAAATCTCGACCGCCTTTTCAGGATCGAGCACGCCGCCGTCTGGCTCGTAGACACCCACTTCGTCATCCAGCACCTTTAGCATCGGATAACGGGCGCGAATCTGCGGCGCGCTGAGCGACTCGAGCGCCAGGTGATGTTCCCGCGCCGCGCGGCAGGCACCGGTGATCACTTCCGCGGTCGCCTGGCCGACCATGAGCAAACCAGTGATGCGGAGCAGACTCGTGCCGGTCGCGCGCTCAAGCTCGCGCCATTGCTCGTACGCGCGCAGGAGGAGCGGGACGTAGGCCGGATCTTCGAAATAGGCTTTGCGAATCATCCGGCTTTTCCCGCTCGATGAGCCGAGGTCGTGCCCGCGCGCGAATTGCTCCAGCCCGATCGCTCGCGCCCCGCGGCGAGCGGATTCCGCGAGCGCGGCGCTGCCCATTGCTCCCAGCCCGATCACGGCCACGTCGTAGCGCACGCCGGATCATCGTCACTCTTGCACCGGCTGTCACCTTCAGGCGATTCGCGTGCGGGCGCGAACGGGATCAACTCGGCGATGACACCGTGCGACTTACGCGCAAATCATCAGCCAACTGTGAAAACCGGCAAATCGATCCGACCAAGCACATGATCTCACGCGATTGATTTATTAGCATCACGGCTTCGTAACAAACCGGCACGAGCTTCAGCGGGGCGGTTTTAAAATTCGGCTTGAAGAAATCGCTGCGCGCGAACGTCTCATGATAAGGCCCTGCTTTAATCCAGTATGAACTTAAGCATGTCATTCCTACCATGAACTCACTCACATTCGAAGATACAGCCACACGGCTACGATTGGAACCACCTCGGCGTGTCCCATGCCGGCGTCTGACGAAGCGTCGGGGACGGAGACGGCGCCCTTTCCCCGAACTTGATATCGTGGAAGAAGATCTGCAGTTGCCGGGCATCGGCACAATGGCACGAACAAAACGACTTATCCTCGCGGCCTTGCGTGTATGGGAACTGAAGCGAGGAATCCGAGATTAAGTGTTGGCGCTATGGCGTCATCCCGCAGCCCTGCTCATAACCACCTCGTAAGACATGCACAGCGGTAACCTGAGTCGCATTCGTCCCAGAATGTGCGACGCTTGTAGAAGTTTGGAATCAATTTGGCTTCCGAGCCAGCTTCCAGGATGAACAATTCTTTTCTCCTGTTTATTACTCTCTTCAGTCTATGTCCTTGTCTCGCGCTGGCCCAGGCGGATATGACACCAACCTCCGGCGGAAGCAGCGGCATTGAGGGGACAATTATGGTGAGCCCGACTCAGGGCGGCCCAGTTCGCAAGGGCGTGCCCTCCACTGCGGGATTGCCGAAGACCGCTTTTGTTGTGAAACAGGGAGATAAGGTGGTTACTTCATTTGAGACCGATACTCAGGGTCACTTCAAAGTCATGCTCCCAGCCGGTCACTACACGGTCACTCGTCAGAACTACCAGGGCGCAGTAGGTCACTATGGACCTTTCGAAGTCACGGTTACCGAAGGCAAAATGGCCACTGTGCAATGGCAGTGTGACACCGGCCTGCGCTAAGAGCCGCCCGGAAAGCTTCACTTCTCTGGAGGGTCGTTCCTGGCGGTAACTCTATCCCTCTTCCACCTCAGAAGTTTGTCGCGAAGCCAGCGCCACCCCGATAACTGCCTCGGCCAGATAAACGGCTCGAGCCGTGTTCGGATGGTCCGCCAATTCTTCAGTCGCGGCGCGCACGAGTTGCGGGCCGAAGTGCCAGAGAAGGGAATGCCAGCGTGGCTTGATCAAGCCCATAATGCCATCGCCGATTAGAAAAAGCGCGCCCAGCTCGGTCAAACGCCGGATGATTAAATTGTTGTTCATCAATTTCTATGGTTCGACTCCGGAGACATTTCAAATCAGCCGCGTTGCGATTGCCGGCTATTGCTGAAGACTGCGGGCGAACGCATCGCTCTGTTTTTCGGTTTGCTGCTGTTGGGTTTGCTCCCGCGACTGCTGATCGAGAGTCGGGCCAAACGCGCAGCCGTCGAGAAGAAGAACCAGACCGATTGAGAGCAGCAAAAGTGTCAATTTCATCGCGGAAAGAATAGCCGCGCTTCCACTGCTGCCAAATCGCTCTCCGCCTAACGAGTGCCGAGGCATGAATGCCGGTCGCCCTAAGCGGAGCGAAGCGGAGTCGAAGAATCCCGTCGCGAAACCGAACTAAGCTGCCGAGTAGATCCCCTTTTTGTGGTATTCGACCAATCGGAAGCCCCAGCCGATCAGCGTCGCGAGATCCCTCGTCTTTGCCTTCTTTTCTTCGAGGAATTTTTTCACCCGCATTTTCAGCTCCGATTGCTGTTCGGTGTCATCGAGGATTTCGAAGATCTCCATCGAGAGGAGCCAGTCGTTAGGGTGCTCGGCTTGCTGTGTCTCCCAAATCTCGCCTAACCGTTCGTAGGCCGTCTTGCGGGTGCGAATATCGCGCACTTGTTGATAAAGATTCTCGAGCTTCTTCCGTTTCGCGTCCGAGGGATGTTTGATCGTGCGTTCCTTGGGGACGAGTGCGACCTGGTTGTAGGCGTCCTTGTCGGCTGCGCCGTTGAAGACCGAGACAATCTTATCGCCGACAGCCATGTCGTAAGTGCCCCACGAGGGATCAAACAGAACCCGGTCGCCGAGCTTTGCGGTGCAGTTCGAGAATGAAACCAGCAGCAGCCTGTCATCCCGGCGGAGGAGCTTCTCGACTTTGCCTTCCACTATAATGCCGCTGTGAAACTCCAGCCGCGCCGTCTTGCCTTCGCGCAGATCGGTCTCGCGCCAGGGGCCGATCGGTGAACCAAAGCCGTCCTTGTGATAATCGCGGCCATGCCCTGGCAGCTCCTTGTTCTCGTAGGCGAGCGCGCTTGGCCCCGTGCTTCGCAGGTAAATCGGCTCGTTATTCGAATCGGTCAGCACCTCAGTGAACATGCCCGCGACCTGCAAGCCCGACGAATATTGGCAAGTCGTGACATTCTTGCATTCGATCGCCTTGTTGATCCCCTCGAGCCCGCCGACCCGGAACGCCATCGTGCTCGCAAATTCCTCGAGCACCTCGCGCAGATGCTGAAAATCGCGGCAGACAAAGAGCTGCGGTTGTTTTGTCGTGATATCGAATGGCTGGTCCTGCGCGTCGATCGAATACCAAAGCTTCTTCACATGCGGCTCGAGACAGGAAACTGATTCGCCGATCGAGGAAAGCAGGCCCGCGCCGTAAATCTTCGGGTTCTCAAGTGTCCCGATGAGCCCGTATTCCACCGTCCACCAATGCAGCCGCGAGAGTCTTGCCATCTCGGAGGGATGGCCAAGGTTCGCCTGTTTGTATTCGACTTCGCGGGTCGCTTCCTCGACTTCCTTCGCATCGGAATCCGGTAACTCCTTCAGGATCGAGAGGTGCCGGATCGCTTCGTAAAGCTCGAAGTCCTTTCTCGACGACATCGCCTTCGCGCCGACCTCGCCGAATCGCTGCAGATAATCCGAATACTCGCGATCGACGATGATCGGGGCATGTCCCGCCGCCTCGTGCACGATGTCGGGCGCGGGGGTGTATTCGATGTGGTGGATCTGGCGCATGTCGCACGCGATCACCAGCACCTTGTAAGCTTGGAATTCCATAAAGGCCGCCGGCGGTATGAAGCCATCGACGGCGACTGCGCCCCAGCCGATCTTGCCGAGAATGTCGTTCATCTCGCTGATCCGCGGGATGCGCTCGAAGGAAATGCCGGTGTCGAGCAGACCTTGGAAGTAAACCTTGTGCGCGTATTCCTTCAGGAAAAAAATGTTCTGGCGCATGATGAAGCGCCAGACCGCGTGATCGACCGGCGTGTAATCGTCGTAGCGCTGGTCGACCGCGAATTGGAGAAGGTGCTTGGGCAGCGCGCGGACCGCCGCGTTGTTCATCGGAATTCCGTTTTCAGTTTTCATCGTCATATCTCCAAGGCTCGGGAAATGGCGACTCGCCTAACCAGTTGGAACCTTTCTAATTTTATGACTGAACGCCTGTCTGGGCAAGGCTCGCGATGAAAGAACGTCATCCGAATGGAAGGCCGCGAAGTCGACGTAACGGCCGGCATTCAACACCCGAGGCACACCGAGAAGGCTGTTTTGAAGAAGGCCGCCCGATTGCAGAGCTCCGCCGCCCTCGATAACTTCGCCGATGTCCAACGCGTCCGAGGTGGTTGCGCCGCCTCCGCCGATCCTAGGCCGGCTCAAGTATCCGCCCGTCTCCTGGCTCAGTCTCCTTTGCCTCGATGCGCCGATCGTCGCGCTCGCCTGGCAATGGATCTTTGCGCGCACCTTCGGCGCGGATCTCGGATTGGCTTTGCGCGCCCTGCTTTTTCTCACCGCCTGGTTGATCTACCTGGGCGATCGCTTTGCCGATACGATCCGATTGCCGGCCGGGATGCCGATTTCGTTGCGCCATCGGTTTTGTCGCGAGCACATGATCGGGTGGTGGGTGGCGATTGTGATCACCTTTGTGGTCGACGTCGCGCTCGCTCTCGGAACCCTCGATCTGCAAATGCTGCTGCTCGGCGGAACCCTCGCGGTGATCTGCGCGCTCTACCTTCTTGTCAATCATTCGTTAGGTGGAAAATGGCGACCGCTGCCGGTGAAGGAAAAGGCGATTGGAATCCTCTTCGCTGCCGGAACCACCCTGGGCGTAATCGCGGAATTGCCCGGCCTGACGATGGCGTTCGGCGTCGCCGTCTTGCTCTTTGCCATTCTTTGCACCTACAACTGCCTTTCCATTGCGGCTTGGGAACGCGAACTCGATGCCGCCCAGGGAAAGGCGACCTTCATGACCAGCTGGCCGGTGGCGACGCGCGCGCTCCAGATCATCGGTTATGCGCTGACCCTCGGCGCAATTGGGTTTGGAATTTTCTGGCACTTCGCCTGGCCGCTCTGGATTTGCATCGCGGTAAGCGCGCTTTTGCTCGTTAGGCTGAATCTTTCCGACCATCTCCCGCGCGACAACCGCACCGCCCTGGCCGATCTCGTCCTGCTCACGCCCCTCGCCGCCCTGCTCTTTTCACTGCGGTGAACTTTAACCAGGTCGCGCCGCATTATCGCTGGCTCGAGACGCTCGTCTTTGGGCGCAAACTCCAGGAGGCGCGGATCGCGTTCGTTAGGCAAATCGCGCCGCCCCGGCGGGTGCTGGTGGCAGGCGAGGGGAATGGCCGCTTTCTCGCCGAGTTCGTTCGAGCGCACCCCGGCGCGGAAGTTGATTGCGTCGAGGCGAGCGCGCGCATGATCGCGCTCGCCCGCCGGCGAATTCAATTCGGCCACGTTCAATTCATTTGCGCTGATCTCCGCGAAGCAAAGCTCCAGCGCCAAAGTTACGATCTGCTCGTGACTCACTTCTTTCTCGATTGCTTCGCCGAACAAGGATTGCCCGGGGTCGTCGCCAAACTGGCCGGCCTTGCCACCGCCGACGCGCAATGGCTGATCGCGGACTTTTGCGAGCCGGCGACCGGATGGGCGCGTTTTCAGGCGCGCGGCTTAATTGCTGCCATGTATTTTTTCTTTCGCGTCACCGCCGGGATTGAAGGCCGCCGGCTGCTCGATTACCAGCCGCTCGTGCGAAGCGCTGGATTTTGCCTAACGAGTCAAAGATTGTCGGCGAATGGGATGATCCGGTCGCAGCTTTGGCAACGGAAGTAGCTGCTCCGTTCCGTCCAATGGTTGTCATCCATCGCCGCGCTATCCGCGCCGCCTCGCGAAGCGCACGATCAGCCAGCCGACCAGCCCGAGGGCGAGCGCCCATGGGGCAAGAAAGGCGAGCGCCACACCGATCATCTGCACGCTCCAGGCAAGCGCACTTACGGCCTGGCCAAGGGTGCGGCGCATCGTCGCGCCGATGCCGCTCTCGTCCGAAACGATCTTGCCCGGGCTGTAAATTTGCAGGCTGATCTCGGCCGGCGCGGTCTCGGGATTCGCAATCGTGCCGGGCTGGTCGTTGCGCTGCACGCTCAGGTCCTTCACCTCCCCGAGCTGATGAAACGACGCGAGCAACGCCGGATAGTTTTTCGTTTCTACACGCAGCACAAGGTTGGCGACTTCGGCGCCGTCGGGATTGCGCGTGAAGGTGGAAGTGCGCACTTCCCCGCCGATCTTCGCCACACTCGTCTTCAATTTCGCGACCTTCTCGGCAACCGCGCTGGTGAGAAGACGGAGGCTCGTTTGCTGCACCGCCGCTTCTTCACCGGTGCGCGAAATGACCAGATGCAGCTGCACCTTGTCCCGCTCGACTTTTGCGGTTTGGGAAAGACCGGAACCGTTCTGCGCGACGCGCTCCGTTTGCACGTTAAAATTCTGCACCCGTCCGAGGCTCTTGATCCGCGCGATCACGGCATCGCTCTCATTTGGCTCGAGCAGCAGGTCCATGCGCGCGGTTGCCTCGCCGGAGTTGTCGCGCTCGAGGGTTGATTGCACGATCTGCGCCTTCGCGTTTTGCAGCGCGTTCTTCACTGCGGCGAAGGTTTTCTCCACGTCCATCGAGAAGAGGGAAAGATTCGCCGTCTCCTTGAGGAGGAAGGCCGCGGGCTCGGTCAGGTCCTTTTCCGCGAGCGAAATTGTGACCGTCGCGTATTGCACGAGCGCGTCGTAATACTTCAGCTCGCCCTGCATTTGCTCGATTTGTTCGCGCACCCTCGCCAGCTCCTTTTCCACTTCGAGCAGGTCGGAAACTTTCCCGGTTTTTTTCTGCAACATTTCGAGCAGGCGCCCTTCCATTCGCTTCGCGTTGCGCAGCCGCGCGTCGGTATCGAAATACGCTTTCGTCACATCTTCGGTGCCGAGCGTCTGGTTTTTTACTTCACCGAGACTGCGCGCTTTTTGCAGGAAGGCGTCGAGGTTTTCCGGCAGGACCTTGAGCACGATCGTGCCCTGCAACTTTCCGTTCGGCAATCGGCGCGAGCTTTGGGTCGCGACAAAGCCGTGCGCTTCGTTTGCCAGACTCGTTAGGCGTTGCACCGCTGTCTCAAAATTCGCGACCTCCAGTTCGAGTTGGGCATTGCGAATGAGCTTGCGACCTTCCGGTGGCGTCGCCGGTGGAGGCGCGGGAACGATGTCGTTTGCCGCCTGATCGTTCGCGACCGCGGCGCTGCGCTCACCAACATCCTTTTCGTCAGGGCGTGGCTCGGAATTCGCGAATGGCGCGGTCGGTGCGAGCGGCCCGGCCGACTGCTGCGACTGCGGGAATTCGCCGGTGACCATTTTGCCGACCTGCACGAGAGCGAGCAGGAGTGCGGCGACGGCGGTGATCTGCGCCGCGCGCATCCGCATCAAC
>JAICXG010000214.1 GCA_025980625.1 Chthoniobacterales bacterium | reverse complement strand
TGGGCGGCGACGATTGCATCCGGCGTGAGCGACCCCACGATCATCACGACTGGCAGGACCGTGATGATGAGCGGCAGCTCATAGCTCACCATCTGGGCGATCGCGCGCATCGCGCCGAGCATGGAAAATTTATTGTTGCTCGCCCAGCCGGCCATGAAGACGCTCAGCTCCGTGGTCGAGCCGACGGCGAAGAAAAAGAGAATACCGCCGTCAATCGCGAACGGCGTCATGTTGCGCCCATAAGGTATAATGCCAAGGGCGAGAATCGCGGTCGCAGCGAGGAGAATCGGAGCGATGAAATGCACCACCTTGTCCGCTCGCGCCGGAACGATGTCTTCCTTGATCAACATCTTGATCCCGTCGGCGACCGGTTGGAGCAAACCAAAGGGACCGACCCGATTTGGCCCGAGGCGATTCTGGATGCGCGCCAGAATTTTGCGCTCCAAAACCGAGACGAGCGCAAAGAGCGTGAGAAAGACCGCGAGCAGCGCCACGATATTAATGAGACTGGAAACGAGCTGGCCAGCCCACGCCGGCGCGCCAGCGAGCGGCGCGAGGATCAGCGCCTTGGCATGGACGAAAATTTGGTCGAGAAAACCGCGCACGTTGGCAGGAAGAAAAGCGGGCTCTCATTTCTTAGGCAAGACAGGAATGGCCGCAAATACACGAATTTTTGTTTCGTTTCGTCCCGCGAGGCGTTATTCGTGCTCGCGAATGGAGGAGTGTTTGCTGGCCGGGAAGCAGCCCGGCTGATTCGTTAGGCGAGCGAGCCGCGCCAGGTCCCGCCGCCCAATCCCGCAAAGATTTATGAATGACGAAATCGCAGAATTCATGGGCCGATTGAAGGCCAAGAACCCCTCGGAGCCGGAATTTCATCAGGCGGTGCAGGAGGTCCTTGAATCGCTTCAGCTCGTGCTCGAGCGACACCCGGAATATCGCCGGGCGAAGATTCTCGAGCGGATGGTGGAACCGGAACGGCTAATCATGTTCCGGGTCCCATGGGAGGATGACCGAGGCGAGATCCACGTTAATCGCGGTTACCGCATCGAGATGAACAGCGCGATTGGGCCCTACAAAGGCGGGCTGCGTTTTCATCGCTCGGTCAATCTCGGCATCTTGAAATTTCTCGCCTTCGAGCAGGTCTTCAAAAACGCCCTAACGACCTTGCCGATGGGCGGCGGCAAGGGCGGCTCTGATTTCGATCCCAAAGGCAAAAGCGACAACGAGGTCATGCGCTTTTGTCAGGCATTCATGGCGGAGCTGTTCCGACACATCGGCGCTTACACTGACGTGCCCGCCGGCGACATTGGCGTCGGCACGCGCGAGATCGGTTATCTCTTCGGCATGTATAAAAAACTGCGCAACGAATTTACCGGCGTTCTTACCGGGAAAGGATTGAGCTGGGGCGGCTCGCTCATTCGTCCGCAGGCGACTGGATATGGCGCGGTTTATTTCGCGGCCGAAATGCTCAAGACCCGCAAGGAAGGACTCGAAGGCATGACCTGCCTCATCTCCGGGAGTGGCAACGTTGCGCAGTACACAATCGACAAGTTGATGAACATGGGGGCCAAGGCGGTGACGGTCTCCGACTCGAGCGGCTACATCTATGACGAAGCGGGGATCGACGACCAGAAGCTCAGCTTCATCATAGACCTCAAGAATGTGCGCCGCGGCCGGATCGCCGAGTACGCGGAAAAATTCAAGAGCGCGGTATATACTCCGACCGATCCCAGCCTCGACCACAACCCGCTCTGGAATCACAAGGCACAATGCGCCTTCCCGAGCGCGACCCAGAACGAGATCAACGGCAAGGACGCGGCCAACCTGCTCCGCAACGGCGTCTACGTGGTCTCGGAAGGCGCCAACATGCCGACCACGATCGAAGGCGTGAACGAGTTCCTCGATGCTAAAATTCTCTACGGCCCGGGCAAAGCCGCGAACGCCGGCGGGGTCGCGACCTCAGGTCTGGAGATGGCGCAAAACAGCATGCGCATTTCGTGGTCGCGCGATGAAGTCGATAGCCGCCTGCAAACGATCATGAAAGCCATCCATCGCGCCTGCTACCAGACGGCCGAGATCTACGGCACGCCTGGCAATTACGTCAACGGCGCCAACATTGCCGGGTTCCTGAAAGTGGCCAACGCGATGATGGACCAGGGCGTGGTGTAGCCGTGACTCCTGCGCCTTATTTCTTTCTCATCATCTTTATCGGCGTCGCGCTGATCTTCCCCATCATGCCGCTCTTCCTGGCCTGGCTCTGGCGAAGATTTTTCCAGCCGCCGAAACCCGGCGTAGCCAAGAACGCGACCTATGAGTGCGGCGTGGAATCGTTAGGCGAAGCCCAGATCCAGTTTCACTCACAGTATTACCTCTACGCCATCATCTTTCTTATCTTCGATGTCGAATCGATCTTCCTTGTTCCCTTCGCGGTTGCATTTACCGGGTTGCCGTATGGCGCGTTCGTCGCGATTTTGATTTTTCTGCTCCTCTTGCTGGAAGGACTCGTTTGGGCATGGGGCAAGGGGCTGTTAACTTGGGCACGGTAATGGAAGAACCACTCGACGAAGGACTGCGCAGCGAACTGCAACGACGTGGTGTCTGGGTCACCTCGATGCAGGAGCTTTACAACTGGGGGCGCAAGAATTCGATCTGGCCGCTCCAGTTCGGGCTCGCCTGTTGCGCGATCGAAATGATCGCGACCGCCGCTTCCCGCTACGATCTCGCCCGTTTCGGCGGCGAAGTGTTTCGTCCTTCCCCGCGCCAGGCCGATTTGATGATCGTCGCCGGCACAGTCACAAAAAAAATGGCTCCGCAGATTGTCCGGCTTTACAACCAGATGCCGGACCCGAAATACGTCATCGCGATGGGCGCCTGTGCCATTTCCGGCGGGCCGTTCAAACAGGGCTACAACGTTCTCAAAGGAATCGACCGCTATATTCCGGTCGACGTTTACATTCCCGGTTGTCCGCCGCGGCCGGAGGCGTTGCTCCATGCCTTCATGGAGTTGCAAAGAAAAATCGACGAGCAAAAACTCACCGGACAAGACAAGGCGGAGTTCCTGAAAAAGGAGACGCTGAGCGAGTATCCGGTGCCGGCTTTCGGCGCCCACGATCTCGAACCGCCGGCCAACCCGCGACTGTTCCATCCTCCAGCGGTCGAGCGGGCCTGAGAGGAGCGCTCGGTTTCGCTCGGAAGGACGCGATGGAAAGTTTAGAGGAAATCAAAGCGCGAATCGAGACGTCCGTGCCTGGGGCAAAGATCGAGGTCGTCCCCAATCCCGGTCCCGCAAATCAGCCATCGCTTTTGCTCGACCACGAGCATGCCGTCGCGGTCGCACGTTTTCTGCGCGATGACCCGGTCATGCGTCTTGATTTTTGCTCCAATGTCACCGGGGTCGATTGGCTCGACCGCACGGTGAAGAAAAAGGTGAAGGTGAAAAAGCTGGTCGAAGGCGAAGAAAAGGAAGTCGAGGAAACACAGGAGGAATTTTTTCCCGGATATCTCGAGGCGGTTTATCACCTCTTCTCGATGGCGCACAAACATGGTCCTTTAGTCGTTAGGCTAAGAACCAGGGATCGTGCGCGATTTACGCCACTTCCCTCGCTGACCCCCGTTTGGCGAAGCGCGGAATTTCAGGAGCGCGAAATCTACGATCTCTACGGCATCCGCTTCGAAGCTCATCCCGATCTCCGCCGCATCCTGATGTGGGATGAATTTGAGGATTTCCCGATGCGCAAAGATTACCGCGAACCGGACGATTACGAATACGAGCCAACGCCGCACGATGAAGTGTTGGAAAAGGCGAAGCAGCATTATCCGGCGCGCCCGACGGTGGATGGCGCCGAAGAGGTCACGGCATGAGCACCAGCGGTTTTCAGGAACTCGAACAAGCGCCCTCGCCGCCACCGGCCGCCGGCCTCGAAAGCGAGCTGCTGGAGATCTCGTTAGGCCCGCAGCATCCGTCCACCCACGGCGTTTTCCGGATGAACGTCGCGCTCGACGGCGAAATCGTTAGGAAACTCAAGCCGGTCTTTGGTTATCTCCATCGCAACCACGAAAAGATCGGCGAGAACGCGACCTACCTCTCCTCCATGCCCTACACCGACCGGCTCGATTACATCTGTTCGATGACGAACAACTGGGCCTACGCGCTCAGCGTCGAAAAACTCGCCGGGATCGAGGTTCCCGAACGCGCGGAATACCTCCGCGTCATCCTCGCCGAATTGACGCGGGTCGTGAACCATGTGTCATTGTTAGGCTTTCTTCTCAGCGACATGGGCGCGTGGGGCACGCCGCTCATGTACGCCTTCCGTGAACGTGAGCGCATCCTCGATCTGTTCGAAGCACTCAGCGGCTCGCGCATGATGTGTGACTACATGCGCTTCGGCGGTTGCCGGGTTGATCTGCCGCCCGGCTGGCTCGCAGCGGCGCGCAAAATCGTTGATGGTTTCCCGCCTTTTCTCGACGAATTTGAAGAGCTCATCACCGACAACGAAATCGTCATGGCCCGGACCCAGGATGTCGGGAAAGTTCCGACCGAATTGGCGATCAGCGCCGGTCTTACGGGGCCAATGTTGCGCGCCTCGGGCGTGAATTACGACATCCGCAAAGTGGATGGTTACGGGATTTATCCGCGCTTCAAGTTTCGCGTTCCGTTAGGCGAGCACGGCGACACCTACGATCGGCTTATGATGCGCGTGCTCGAGTTACGCGAGAGCCTAACGATTCTAAGGCAGGCGATGGACCAACTTCCCGAGGGCCCGATCCAAAATCCGAAGGTCAAGCTCCGCGCCTTCAAACCGCCGGTCGGCGAGGCCTACGGCCGGATCGAAGCGCCGAAGGGCGAGCTCGGGTTCTATCTCATCAGCGACGGGAGCGGCAATCCCTACCGCTATCGCGTGCGTCCTCCGAGCTT
>JAICXG010000323.1 GCA_025980625.1 Chthoniobacterales bacterium | reverse complement strand
TCCATTTCGAGCTGTCGATCATGATCGGGATGCGCGCGATATCCGGCTCGCTCGCGATCAGGCGCAGGAAACGGGTCATGGCCGCCTCGGAATCGATCATTCCCTCGTCCATGTTGACGTCGAGGATGTTCGCCCCGCCCTCGACCTGCTGGCGCGCGACCGCGAGCGCGCCCTCGAAATCATCCGCCAGGATGAGCCTGGAAAATTTGGGCGAGCCGGTGATGTTAGTGCGCTCGCCGACGACCGCGAACCCAAACTCCGGGGTGAGGTCGAGCGCTTCGAGCCCGGAGAGATGCAGAGTGATGTCGCTGCCGTTTAGGCCCGCACGATCGTCCCCCCGAACGGAGGGAAGCGGGCTCGAGGGATCCGGTTGCGTCATCGTTAGGCGAAAACTGGCACGTCGAGCTGGACCGGTGTCGTTAGGCCACCGGTCTCACTGCGGGATGCGTTGACTTCGTTCGCGATCACGGGAATGCGCGGCGGGAATTCCCGCACCGCTTCCGCGATCGCGCGGATGTGTTCCGGCGTCGTACCGCAGCAACCGCCGACGATGTTGAGCCAGCCGTTTTCCGCCCATTCCCGAAGTTTCGGCGCGATCGATTCCGGCGTTTCCGGAAAACCCGTCGCGGACAACGGGTCGGGCAAACCGGCGTTCGGATAGGCCGCGGTGAAACAGGGGGCGAGCCGCGCCATCTCTTCGACGTGCGGGCGCATTTCGGCCGGCCCGAGCGCGCAGTTCAGGCCGACCACCAGCGGCTCCGCGTGCATGATGGAAGTGAGAAAAGCGCCTAACGTTTGGCCGGTGAGGGTGCGGCCGGAGAGATCGGTGATCGTGCCGGAAATCAGGACCGGAAGTTTTTTGCCTAACGAGTCAAGTGCCTCAAGAATCGCGAAGATCGCCGCCTTGGCGTTAAGCGCATCAAAAACGGTTTCGACGAGGAGAACATCGACCCCGCCTTCCATCAGCCCGCGGACCTGTCCGTCGTAGGTGCGCCGGATTTGATCGAAAGTGACGGCGCGGAAGCCGGGATCGTTCACATCGGGTGAAAGCGAAGCGGTCACAGGCAATGGGCCTAACGAACCGGCAACGAAGCGGGGTGTGTTCGTCTCCTCCGCGACGCGATCGGCCGCGGCGCGCGCAATCCGGGCGGCGACGAAATTCATTTCGCGGACGAGCTCGCGGAGTTCGCTGTCAGTCACGACGCGTTCGAAGAAATCGATGTCTTTGCGGCCGCTGGCCGAAGCGCCGCGGAACAGAAAGTCGTGTTGCCCGATGGTGGTGGCGCTGAAGGTGTTCGTCTCGATCACGTCGGCGCCGGCGTGCAGGTAATCGAGATGAATCTGCGCGAGCACCTCCGATCGGGTGAGCTGGAGCAACTCGAGATCGCCCTTGAGCGACCTGGCGGGATGTTGCGCGAAACGGGCGCCGCGAAATTGCTCTTCGGAAAATTGGGCGCGCTGCACCATCGTGCCCATGGCGCCGTCGAGAATTACGATCCGCTCGCGCAGGAGGCGGGCGAGGGGATGATCGAGGTGCTCCTTCACAATGGGAGAAGTTAAAGAAAGAAGCGGGCCGGAGCAACCAACAAATTAACGTATCATGATACGTCGATATGTTCTTCCTCATGCTCCTGCTCGTAATCGTGCTCATGCTCGAAAAGGTCGATGACGATCACGAGCACGAGTGATGGACGGCCCAGGGCTGTTCCAGCTAACTTTTCGAGGATGGAAGCGATCCAGATTTACCGCTCCTTAAATCGCGACCAGCGCAAGACCTTCCTTGCCTGCTTTCTCGGCTGGACGCTCGACGCCTTTGATTTCTTTCTTCTCACCTTCGTGGTGAAGGATGTGGCCGCGGAATTCTCCGTCTCGATCGTGAAGGTGACCTTCGCCATCACCCTCACCCTCATGATGCGGCCGTTGGGCGCGCTCATTTTTGGATTGTTAGGCGATCACTACGGCCGGCGCGTTCCCTTGATGATCGACATCATCTTTTACTCTGTGATGGAACTGCTGACTGCTTTTGCGCCGAGTTACCTCGTGTTTCTCGGTTTCCGCGCGCTCTATGGAATCGGGATGGGCGGCGAATGGGGTTTGGGCGCTTCCCTTGCGATGGAAGCCTTGCCGACCAAGGCGCGCGGCCTGGCGTCGGGCATTCTGCAACAAGGTTACTCCTTCGGCTTTCTTCTCGCGGCGGTCGTCTACTGGCTCGTCTTCCCGCATTTTGGCTGGCGCGCTCTCTTTGTGGTCGGTGCGCTGCCGGCGGTGCTCGTGCTCTATATTCGAGCGCACGTGCCGGAGTCAGCCGTCTGGCAACGGCAACGGCAGGAGAAACCGGTGTCGTTAGGCGTGCGTCAGTTTCTGGCCGAACACTGGCGGCTGTTGATTTATGCCGTGCTCCTGATGACCGCCTTCAATTACATGTCGCACGGAACGCAGGACCTCTACCCGACCTTCCTGCAAAAACAGCGCGGGCTCTCGGTGAATTGGACGGCGCCGATTGCGATCGTTTACAACCTTGGCGCAATCTGCGGCGGGACAATTCTCGGTTTTTATTCGCAACGCTGGGGCCGGCGCCGGACCATTATCGTCGCGGCAGGTCTTGGCATTCTGCTTATCCCGGCGTGGATCTTCGCGCCTAACATCCCGCTCCTGGTTGCGGGTGGATTTTTCATGCAGTTCATGGTGCAGGGAGCGTGGGGGGTCGTGCCGGTGCACTTGAACGAATTGTCGCCTCCGGCCTGGCGCGGGACCTTTCCCGGCGTGGTTTATCAACTGGGCAATTTCTTTTCCGCCAACGCCGCCATGCTTCAGGCAAAGCTGGCCGAACATTTCGTTAGGCAGAATGGCCAGCCGGATTATGCCCTAACCATGGCTTTGGTGACGCTGGCCGTTTTTCTCGTGCTCATCTTGCTCACCTGGCT
>JAICXG010000150.1 GCA_025980625.1 Chthoniobacterales bacterium | reverse complement strand
TCGTACTGGACCGGGCAACAAAGCTTCGCCTCGGTCTGTTTCGCTCCGGTCGCATAACGTTCCCGGACGGCAGTCTCTGCGTTAATCGTGCTCATGAAATTGAAGCTGGAATTGTATTGTATGAGAGAGTGATGCGGCGGGCAAAAATTCCGGCGTCGCGGCGAGGCTCTCGCATTTGCCACCTGCGAATACGAAAAGGGAGTGCGGCAGGCAAGCTCATCCTGCGGCCATCTCTCGGCTGAGGTGTTCGCCAGCTTCAAGTCGAAGCGAGGAGCGCCATTGCGGGCCCGCGCTTACTTAGTGAGCTGCGCGCGCAAGGCCGGCCGGCGACGCAAGAGCCGGGTCAGGCTTTCGATCGCCCGGACCGTCGGTGGGCTGATATGATGTTCCATCCCTTCGACATCATGCTCGACGACCCGCGCATCGAGCCCGAGAAGAGAGAGAAAGTCGGTCAGGAGCTGATGACGCCGGGTAATGCTGCGGGCGACGGTTTCGCCTGCGGGGGTGAGGACAAGGCCGCGATACTTTTCGTATTTGAGCAACCCATCGGTATCGAGCCGCTGCACCATGTTGGTGACACTGGCCTGGGAGATTTTGAGCCCGGCGGCGATATCGACGACTCGGGCATAGCCCTTCGAATCAATCAACTCCAGGATGCGCTCGAGATAGTCTTCAACCGCGACTGAGCTCGCCGGAGCGGAACGGGAATTGGCGCTGCACTTCATTTCTCCGGCGGAAGATAGTCGGCCTCGAGAATTCGGCAATCCAGAACATTATTTGACAGATTAATCAAGTTAGGCTCAGCTAACTTTTATTTTTCGCTCTAAACACAATCCGCTCCCGATGAAGGACGCCTCGCAGCCCGGCGCTCGCTCCGACTCTGCTCTGGCAGGACCGGACGACCGGGCTTGGCGCCGAGTCTCTTCGGACGTGTCGCTCCCGGAAGTCCATCGCACAATCGCGGTGCCGCAGGGCGCTTCCTTCTGGCGCAAGTTGCTCGCTTTTTCCGGACCGGGATTCCTCGTCGCGGTCGGCTACATGGATCCCGGGAACTGGGCGACCGACCTCGCCGGCGGTGCGCAATTCGGTTACTCACTGCTCACCGTCATCATGATCTCGAATCTGATGGCGATCCTGCTCCAGCACCTCTGCATCAAGCTCGGGATCGCGACTGGACGCGATTTGGCCCAAGCCTGCCGCGATCATTACTCGCGACCGACCGTCTGGTTCCTCTGGATTCTCTGCGAAGTCGCGATCGCGGCCTGCGATTTGGCTGAAGTGGTCGGCTCGGCGATCGGCCTGCAACTTCTCTTTGGCATACCTCTGGTCTGGGGCTGCTGTATCACCGCGTCCGACGTGCTCGCCGTGCTCTATCTGCAAAACAAAGGCTTTCGCTATGTCGAGGCGCTGGTCATTACTTTTATCATGATCATCGGCACCTGCTTCGGCCTGGAGCTGATCTTTTCCAAGCCCAGCCTGGTTGGCGTCCTGCTCGGGTTTGTCCCCGGGCCTCGCATCCTGGTCAATCAAGAGATGCTCTATGTCAGCATCGGCATTCTGGGGGCGACCGTTATGCCGCATAACCTCTATCTCCATTCCTCGATCGTGCAGACGCGCAGGTTTGAGCAGACGCCCGCGGGAAAGCGCGAAGCAATCAAGTTCGCCACGATTGATTCGAGCGGTGCGCTCATGTTTGCCCTCTTTATCAATGGCGCGATCCTTGTTCTGGCCGCGGCTGCGTTTCATTGGTCGGGGCACCAGGACGTGGCGCAGATCCAGGACGCCTATCGCCTCCTCAGCCCACTCCTCGGGGTCGGCGGGGCGAGCGCGCTCTTTGCCATCGCGCTCCTCGCGTCCGGGCAAAACTCGACCCTCACCGGGACGCTGGCCGGCCAGATAGTCATGGAAGGGTTTCTCAACTTTCGCATTACTCCCTGGCTGCGGCGCTTGATCACGCGCGGGATCGCGATCGTTCCCGCGGTCTTGGTCATCGGCATCTTTGGTGAGGGCAAAACGACCGAGTTACTAATCGCCAGCCAGGTCGTGCTCAGCATGCAACTAGGTTTTGCCGTCTGGCCGCTCATGCGTTTCACGGACGAGAAGGCGAAGATGGGTGAGTTTGTGAATCCGGTTTGGGTCAAAATCCTTGGCTGGATTACGACCGGCATTATCATTCTCCTGAACCTGAAGTTACTCTTCGATATCTTCATGCCAGACTCGCTTTTGCAGGCGTGTTATAGTTTCCTTCGCCTTCCGGTCGCGGCACCATAGACCACGATGTATCACCGCATCCTTGTCCCGTTGGAAAACAGCCCGGCAGATAAAACCATTCTCGCCCATATCCGGCCGCTCGCTCGCCTAACGAAAGCGTCTCTCCTTCTCCTCCACGTCTCCGATGGGTGGGTGGCGCGCAACTTCGAAAAGCTCGCGCTGGCCGAAAGCGAAGAGATGAAAGAGGACCGGGCATATCTGGACGAACGCCTGCGCGAGCTGCGCACGGAAGGGTTCGATTGCGACGCGGTGCTCGCCCTCGGTGAGCCTTCTGACGAAATCATTAAGCTCGCAGCCCAAAGGCAGGTCGACCTGATCGCGATGACCACTCATGGCCACCGCTTTGTCAGCGACCTCCTCTACGGTGCGACGGCGGATAAGGTGCGACATGCCGTCGAAGTGCCAGTGTTACTGCTGAAAGTGCAGAGTTAGACTTAAGGTGTCGAGGAGAGAAGGATTGGGCGAGTATTCGCCGCTCTGCACGAAACCCGCTTCGCAATCAACTCTCGGTTTTTCCATGGTTTTACTTTTCAGATGTAGCACTGCCGGTGTCCTGGCTGTGGTTTTCTTTGTCAGCGGCTGCACAATCCCGCGCCCGTCGCTTGATCGTGTCGCGTCCATCGTCGCGGAGCGCACCGGCAAACGGTTGCAATGGAATCGGGGCGGCGCGGAAGACGCAGAGGTCCACCAGGCGGTGCGCGCGCTTTTGCAGCGCGAGCTCACTGCCGATCGGGCGGTGCAGCTGGCGCTCCTGAATAACCGAGAGTTGCAGGCGCACTTTGAGGAAATCGGAATCGCTCAGGCGCAGGTGATTGAAGCGGGTCTGCTCAGCAATCCGAGTTTCGCCGCCAGCGTTCGATTTCCAAGCCGGCCGCCTTCCGGCACGAACATCGAGTATGCGATCGCGCAAAATCTGCTCGACCTGATCCTCCTTCCGTTGCGCAAACGAATCGCCGCCGCGCAACTCACCGAAACCGAGCTGCGGGTTGGCGACGAGGTTTTGCAATTCGTCGCCGAAGTGAAGACCGCCTTTTATACCGCTCAGGCGCGCCGGCAAATCCTCGATCGGCTTCGAGTGGTGTCCGAGACTAACGAGACCGCGGTTGAATTCGCGCGGCGGCTGCACGAGGCAGGTAACGTGAGTGACCTTGAGCTGGCGACCCAGCAAGGTAGTTATGAACAATCGCGCCTCGAAGTAGCGCAAACCGAGCTCCAGCTCCGGCGGGATCGTGAACGCCTCAATCGACTGCTTGGTCTCTGGGGCGCAGATATCGGCTGGACAATGGCCAACCACTTACCCGAACTGCCGGCGCACGAAATCTCGCTCGCCAATCTGGAGGCGCGCGCACTCACGCAACGGCTCGACTTAATGACACTTCGGATGCGCCTGGATGTTATCGGTCAAGCGCTGGCCTTGCGGACAAAGACCCGCTATGCCCCAGCTGGGATCAACGTTGGCATTGATACCGAGCGGGAGACAGACGGTCAAAGAGTAACCGGGCCCACGCTTGACCTTACCTTGCCAATATTTAACCAGGGTCAGGGGGAGATCGCGAAGCTTAGCGCACAATATCGCCAGGCCGAACGCGAGTTGGAGGCAGGAGAAATCAACACTCGCTCCGAAGTGCGCGAAGGGCGCGATCAAATGATCGTCGCTCGCAACCTGACCTCTGATATCGGAAAACGATTCTTACCGACGCAACAAAAAACTCTCAACCTCACTCTCGAACAATATAACTACATGCTGAAAGGAGTCCCCGACCTGCTACTGGCGAAACAGAATGAACTCGCTGCCGAACGCGCTTACATCGAGGCCTGGCGCGATTACTGGATCGCGCGTGCTGAGCTGGAGCGCGCCGTCGGCGGCGAGATCAGCGGCAAATCTCAGCTCAATCGCAGTAAACCTTAGAGACACAGTTATGATCACACGACGCAGATTTTTTTTCGGAACGGCGGCCCTGGCCGGCGCTTCCGCCCTCACGCAGCGAATCGCCAGCGGAACAAAATTACTCGCGGGGCAAACTTCTCCGGACGCGAAAGTGAATTACCGGCCGGTTGTCACGCCCAATGGCTCAACTCTTCCCTGGGTGATGAAGAATGGCGCTAAAGAGTTTCATCTTGTGGCCGAACCGGTGCGCCGTGAATTCGCTCCCGGCATGACGGTGAACTGTTGGGGTTACAATGGTCAGAGCCCTGGTCCTACAATTGAAGCAGTGGAAGGCGATCACGTTCGCATTCTGGTGACTAATAGACTGGCCGAACCAACCAGCGTGCACTGGCACGGTATCATTACCCCTAACGGAATGGACGGAGTCGGCGGCGTGACCCAAAAACACATTCCCTCGGGTGAAACTTATGCCTATGACTTCACTCTGCGCCAGCACGGGGCTCAGATGTATCACCCGCATTCGGATGAGATGATCCAGATGGCGATGGGCATGCAAGGCTTTTTCATCATCCATCCTCGGAATGGATATCCCGAGCCGGTCGATCGCCATTTCCTCATCTTTCTGCAGGAATGGGCGATTGATCCCGGCACCTTTACTCCAAATCCAAATGTCATGACTGATTTCAACATCTTCACTTTCAATAGCCGGGTCTGGCCAGGAACTGACCCGCTCGTCGTCAAACTGGGTGAGCGGGTACGGGTAAGTTTCGCCAACCTGAGCATGGATAGTCATCCAATCCATTTCCACGGCCATCGCTGGTGGGTGGTGGGTACCGACGGCGGGTCGATTCCTAAGTCAGCCTGGATCCCGGAGACGACGATGAATGTACCGGCCGGCACGACGCGCACGGTGGAGTTTGTGGCGGATAACCCGGGGGATTGGCCGTTCCATTGTCACAAGAACCACCACGCCATGAATGCCATGAGTCATGTGATTCCAAACGTGATTGGCACAAATCAAAAAGGCGTTGCGCAACAGATTGGCACACTGGTGCCAGGTTACATGGCGATGGGCGAAGCGGGGATGCATGAGATGTCGGCAATGGCCGAGATGATGCCCGGCCCGCGCAACACTCTGCCGATGATGACTGGGACTGGTCAGTTCGGCCCGATCCAAATGGGAGGCATGTTTACCATTCTCAAAGTGCGCGAAGGGATCACGAGCTACGAAGATCCTGGCTGGTACCAAAATCCGGCCGGCACCGTCGCTTCACCCGTTTCCACTTGAACGAGAGCTTTTGACCAAAGGACCGGACCGAGTAGTCTGTTCCTATGCCAAAGGCGATCGGACGGCTTTCGACGATCGTCGCGCTCTGCCTTTCTCTCGGCTTCCATTGGCTGGCGCTGCAATCGGTCGCATGGACCACGATGCTCTTTGAGAATGTCAGGCACACTTCCCTTACTGAAGCAGTGGCGCAAACCTTCGACGGCAGACATCCCTGCAATCTCTGCCGCGCCGTCTCTGCCGGAAAAAAATCGGAAAAGAAATCTGAAGTCTTGCCGACAATCGCCAAGCTGGATTTGATTTGTACGACGCGGACGTGGAGCTGCCTCCCGCGTTCCGTGCGATATCAATTCCCGGCGGTTTTCTATTTTCTTCCGGAGCTTTCGCATGCTCCCCCGGCGCCGCCGCCGCGCAGTCTGTTGGGTTAGCAGCATTCGGTAAGCTTGAAATGCGTTCCGGCTCAGAGAGCCGGATGGTCGCGCTACCCAAACCAAACTCTGGGCGACAGTCTGCCGTCCCAACAACCATATAACATTCAGTTTTGAAAACACTCCTTTATTTGTTAGGCATATTTGTCTTCGCCGCCGCCACCACCGGGCGCGCCTGCGACTTATGCGGCTGTTATACACCGCAACTGGAAACCTTGCCGCAACCCTCCTCCGTTGGCCCGTCCAGTCTCGCGACTCAGCCGCCGATGGCTGAAGCTTCATGGACAAGCAGGTTCTACGGAGCCGTGGCTGAGCAATTCACCTATTTCGGTACCATCCAAATGGATGGCAACGAGGTCCCGAACCCAACCGGTCAGTATCTCGCCAGCTCGGTCACTCAACTCATCGGCGGTTACACCTTCAACGATCGTTTTGCGCTGCAGCTTAATCTTCCTCTGATCTATCGCTCCTTTAAACGCCCGGAAGGCTTTGCCATCGATCGCGGCACCGAGTCAGGCCTGGGCGATGTCTCGCTTCTCGGGAATGTGGTGCTTTTCCATCTCCAAACCGGAGGACGTCGCGAAGTGAACTTCGCGGATCCGAAACAGCCCGGCATCGAGGTGCACGAGCCGGATTTCACCTTCTCCGGGGTCTTCATCGGCGGGGTAAAGTTTCCCACCGGCGATACCAGCCGGATCAAGGAGGAGTTCAATGAAATGAAAGTGGAAGGCGCACCGGCCAGCGGGATTCATGGTCACGACCTGACTCTTGGCACCGGTTCCTATGATGGGATACTTGGCGGTCAGGTCTCGCTCCGTTATAAGAGCTTGTTTTGGCAGGAGGACCTGCAATTCACACTCCGCGGCGACGGCTTGCATCAATATCATTTCGCGAACGACCTCTCCTGGAGCGGCGGACCGGGCTATTACTTTGTCCGCAATCCGCGCGCGGTGGTTGGATTGCAGGCTATTATTTCGGGCGAGCACAAAGATGTGGATCGGTTTCGCGGCAAACCGGCCGAGGACACTGGGATCACTTCCGTTTTTGCTGGGCCGAAGATCCTATGCTCGTTAGGGAAAGTAAGCGTTGAGATCGGAGCGGAACTTCCGCTCCTGATCGATAACACCTCCCTCCAGGCTGTGCCTGATTACCGGATTAGCGCGGCAATCGCGCTTCGTTTCTAACCGGGTGCTCGCCTTCCAGCTCAACCTTCATCGCGAGGAATTGCAG
>JAICXG010000284.1 GCA_025980625.1 Chthoniobacterales bacterium | reverse complement strand
GAAAAGGCGGAACTGACCTTGGTGACGGTCGTGTCTTTCATCAATAAGAGTTCGTCGCCGGCTTACTCCGAGGCCGTGCCGAACGCAGTTCACCCGCGCGGCTGAACCGCTGCTCGGTCCAGCCGCCGGGTAAAACAATCGAACCGCGCGTGATTCGTTAGGCGTTAGGGAACAATCCGATCGGTCAGCGTATCGTGATGCAGCGCGCAATGCTCGCGCAGTTGAAACCAGCCGCCCTGACCTTTGTTCATCTGTGCGATGCTGTTCTTCTCGCCTTCGGCGTATTTATCCCAGCTATCGTAACGGATGATGCCGAGGAAGTTCCATGGGGCGCCTTCGACATGTGCGAGCAGGACGTTGCCAGAGGCGGTATCGCCCGGCGTCGCCTCGCTCAACATTTTCTCCAACTCATCACGATGACCGGGGATGGCGCGATAATCAGAAACCACATAGACCGCGGCCGAGCTCTTCGAGGCGTCGTCCAGGCCTAATGCTTTGGAGAAATCCGACCACGAAGGTCCGGCGACAAAAGTGTCGCCATGCCATTCGGTGATCATGCGTTGTTGCGGCGTCATCGGCGCTCCGCTCAAATCGACGGTTGCCTTGGTGCCGATATGCTCGATCGCAACAAAGTCCCAGGAATCACCGTCCTGATGTCGCAGAACGATGCCCTTGGCGTTCGGATGCTGCGGATCGGGCTGTTTCAGCCAGTCCTGCAGATCCTTTGCCTTTCCGGGGGCGGCTTTGACGATGAAGACGTGATAGATATCAGTCCGTTTTGCGGCCTGACCTGCGTTCGCCGCAGTCGGCGAAGATTGGGCATACAGTCCCAGCGGAATGAATGCGAGAAGCGCCATGGCGCGAGTGAGTAATTTCATTTATTTCTTTCTTGTTGGCTGCTGTAGTTGGTTGGAAGGCCGCCGGCACCGCCTCGCCTTATCCGGTGAGCTTCGTCAGAGCGATTTACGCTTTGATGGGGCCGAGCTTTTGCAGTGCGCCCAAAGGTGTCAAGCCTTATCGCGAAGGGCGGCGCGCGATTGATGTTTTGTGCGTCCGCTCGCCCTGCTCGATCAACTTCCAAAACTCGCGCGTTTTCCCCAGTTGGTCGTCCTCCGCCATCGGCAGTTTGCTGCGGAAAAGAAAATCCCGGAGCGTGTTTTTGTGCAGGACGCGATGGACGGTGACGCCTTCCGGGCTGCGTTCGAAGTAGATCCGATAATCTTTCGCCCGATAGCGGTAGAGTTTTTTGCCTTCGCGCTCGATCACTCCGAAACGGCGAGCGTCGAGATTGTCGAGATCTTTGGGAAGAATCTCAAACTCGGCCAGCAAATCGAGCTGGAGGGTCTTAGGCAACGCCGCCATCTCCGCCGCGCTTAGTTCGTTGAAGATGATCTGGAACATATGCGCCCGCTGCGTCAAACCGTTAAAGAGATGAAGCGTTCAAGCGATTACCCCGTCGAGCCAGCGCGCTCGTATTCCGCTTCATCGCTTCAACCCTTTATCGCTTCAACCCATGTACACCCGCCGCACGCGGCTGCCAATCCCGGTGAAAATTTCCCACGCGATCGTGCCTGCCCGCTCGGCCACTTCAGCGACGAAAATCTCTTCCGTGCCCTGTCGACCGAAGAGAACGACTTCGTCGCCGAGCGCGACCTGCGATAACGCGCTCACATCCACCATTGTCAGATCCATCGTGACGCGTCCGAGCACAGGGCAACGCCCGCCGCGAATGAGCACTTCGGCCCCGCGATTGGAGAGCGAGCGCGGATAACCATCGGCATAACCGACGCTGATCGTTGCCACGCGCGTCGCTCTCGAGGTCGTAAACGTGCGCCCGTAACTCACGCTGCGGCCGGCCGGCAGATCGCGCAGCAGCACGACACGCGCTTTCAGTGTCATGACGGACCGGAGAAATTTCTGTTCGTCAGGCAAAGGCGAGCTGCCGTAAAGGAGCAGACCAGCGCGCACCATGTCGAAAGCATATCGCGCAAAGCCCAGAATCCCGGCGCTGAGGAGGACGTGCACTTTATAATTGCCGGGTAGACGGGCGTGGATTTGCCTAACGAGCGCATCGAAGCGCGCCAATTGCTCGCGGGTGAAGCCAGTGTCTTCATCCGCGACCGGCAGATGAGTTGAGATGCTGTGGATCTTGAGCTCAGGTTCACGCGAAATTTTTTCCAGCTCGGCGAGCGCGTCGCCCTGCCAGCAGCCGATACGGCCCATCCCGCTGTCGATCGCAAAATTGATTCCGCTGCGATTCCCAGCAAAGCGGCGCGCTTCCTCAAAACTCGAGACCGACGGAATCAAGCCCTGCTGATTAATGGGCGCGCGTTCCTCGGGCAGCGCGGGACCGAGAATCAAAATCGGATGCGGGATGCCGCTGGCTCGCAGCTCCTCGGCCTCATGCAGATTTGCCACCCCGAAAATTTTCGCCTCCTCGCGCAGGGCGCCTGCGACTTCGATCATGCCGTGGCCGTAGGCGTTGGCTTTCACGACCGCAAGCAACTCGACTTCAGGGCCGACTCGTTCCTGCGCGAGACGCGCATTATGGCGTAGCGCGGCGCGATCAATCTCGGCCCAGCAGCGTTCCTTCCCTAACGAATTCATCTTGCCGGGCTCGTGACGTAAGGAGCGCGCAAATAGATGGGCTCGAGCGTCTCGTCATCGACGCCATCGCCGCGCAGCGCGAGTTGCGCAAGGCGGAGCGCCGAGGGTTGTTCAATAATGATTGCGTCGAACTGCAAGAGCGGCTGGGTCGCGATGGCAGGCTGATCGGGAGCGTGGCGCAGCCTGGCGTGAATCTCCTCCTCCGCGGCGAGGAGCGGGCCTTCGATGCATCGACCATCCGCGATATGGGCAAAGACGAAGGAGTTCCGTCGCGCGTCGCCAATAAAAAGATACTCCGTCCGTTCGATCGCGCAGATCGAAGGCAGCCCGCGCAGGCGCGCGCCGGCGGCCCTGCGTAAGCCAAGCGCAGTCGCGATTGCGATCCGCACCCCGGCATAAGAACCGGGCCCGAGACCAACCACGATGAGATCGGGTGGTCCGTCGTATTTGTAAACCGCGCTGAGGTTCTCGTAAAAGAAGCCTGAATGCTTTCGGTCGGCGGGAAAGGCGCGAAAATCGAGGCCGCCTTGGCCGCCGCAATACGCGATGCTCCCGACCGGCGATGAAAGTTCCAACGCAAGGACCTTCATTTCGCTCGCTCCGAAATCAGGCGTCGCGATTCGTCGAGAACTTCAAAATGCAGCCGGCGGGTCCGCTCCGGCAGCACCTCCGGGAAGCGATCGGCCCATTCGATTACCGTTACGCCGCCGTCCTCGAGGTATTCATCGAAGGCAATCTCTTCGAGCTCGTTCGGCTGCGTCAGCCGGTAAAAATCGAAGTGAAAAACCGGCAGTCGGCCGCTGCGATATTCGTGGAGAAGCGTAAACGTGGGGCTGGTCGCGTCCTCGGCGCTCCCCACCCCGCGGAGGAGACCTTTGACAAAGTGGGTCTTGCCCGTGCCGAGACCGCCGAGGAGCGCGATGACGTCGTTAGGCTGGAGGTTCCGCGCCCAGTCCCGCGCGAATTCGATCGTCTCTTCTACCCTATTGGAAGTGAACGTAGCCATGGAATGATTTGCGATCTGTGATTTGCGATTTGCGATTCAGCCGACCGAT
>JAICXG010000260.1 GCA_025980625.1 Chthoniobacterales bacterium | reverse complement strand
GCTCTACAGCGCGCATTTGCCGCTCGATTTCCATCCTGCCTTGGGAAACAACGCCCGGCTTGCGGCTGCGCTTGGCCTGGAAAAGACGAAGCCGTTTCTTCAATTGAAAGGTCAGCCGAGCGGATTGCTGGCCGAGGCGGCCCTGGGTCGGGATGAACTGTTCGGGAGACTCGAACACTCGTTAGGCGGCCCGGTTCGCTGCATCGCCGCCGGACCCTTGCGGACGCAGCGGATCGGGATCGTCACGGGAGGCGCGGGGAGCGAGATTTACGAGGTGGCGCGCGAAGGGATCGACACCTACATCACTGGCGAAGCGCCGCACTGGGCGGCGGTGGCCGCGGAAGAGCTCGGCGTGAATCTTTTTCTCGGCGGTCATTATGCGACCGAGACCTTTGGAGTGAAAGCGCTCGCTGGCCAGTTGGCGGAGAAGTTTGGTTTATCGTGGGAATTTCTCGATCATCCGACCGGGCTATAAGCGGTTCCGAGTGCATCGGCCGGTCGGGTACCCATCTCGTCATCCCGAGCGCAATCGAGGGATCCCGCCACGCGACCGTAAAGGCTGGCTTAAGGATCGCGCCACGGGATCCCTCGACGGCGCTGCGCTTCGCCCGGGATGACTTTGTTCGTTAGGCAAACATGACGTCTGTCATTCCTTTATTGCTTGTCCTCGGCCTCGTCGCGGTCTTTGCGCTCCTCGCCTGGGTGCGTGAGTTGCACAAAGTCGTGGACTCGTTAGGCGAACGCCTGACCGAACTCGAACGCAAACTCAAGCAGCCGGAAACAGCGGTCACAGGTGCGAAGGGTCGCAGCCCGGCCGCGCCGCAGCCGCCGCCGATCCCACCAGAACTCCAAACACACCGTCCTCCTGAGCGAAGCGCAGCGGAGTCGCACGATTCCGTTGCGCCACGAGCCGTTCCCGCCGCTGCCACTGCCGCGACTCCCTTCAACTGGGAAGCTTTTATGGGAGTAAAACTATTCGCGTGGCTTGGCGGGCTGGCGCTTTTCCTCGGCATCGTCTTTCTCGTCAAATACTCCTTCGAGAACAATCTCATCACACCACTCGGCCGCCTGACGATCGGGGGCTGCGTCGGGGTCGCCCTGGTTGCGCTCGGCGCCTGGCTGGCGCGCGGCCGCTATCGGATCCCGGCGCAAAGTCTCTGCGCGACCGGCGTCGTCATTCTCTATGCCGATCTCTACGCCGCGCATTCCTTCTACCAACTCATCTCCCTAACGAGCGCATTCCTTGCCATGGCGGCGGTCTCGCTCTTTTCCTTTTTCCTCGCGGTCGCGCTCGACGCGCAGGTGGTTGTCATCCTGGGATTGTTAGGCGGTTTTCTCACGCCGGTCTTGCTCCCGAGCGGCGCGGATAATGCCGCGCTGCTTTTTCTTTATGTCGCGCTGCTCGACATTGGGATTGCGGCCGTCGCGCTGCGCAAGCGCTGGCTCTATCTCGTTCTCCTCGCGGCAATCGGCACGGCGCACACCCAGGTTCATTGGGCGAACGACTTCTTCACGGTTGCGAGCGGGGGCCGCGCCTTCTGGATTTTTCTTGGCTTCGAAGGCCTTTTTCTCGCGATCTATTTTTTCGACCGCCGAATCGCGCCGGACAAATGGCTGGCGGCTTCCGCGGCCCTCACCGGCTTTGTCGCGCTCGCTTTTGGCTTCTGGATTTGCGCGCTTCCGCTCCTCGCGCGGCAGTCGCTCTTTTTCTTCAGCTTCATCTTTCTTGCGGACGCCGGTCTGCTCGCCTTGCCGGTGCTCGGGCGCGCGCATCGCGCGACTGCGCTCGGCGCGGGGGCGATGGCTTTCGCGCTTGTGGCCGTCTGGATCGGCTTCTTTGCCCCGAAGACGCCAATGAGCGCATCGCTCGTCGCGATCGTGATCTTCGCACTGCTGCATGCCGCGACCACGCCCGCGTCCGCCTGGCGGCCGGGCATGCTGCCAATCACTGCCACCGGTACGATCACGCCTTATCTGCTGCTCATTATTTTGCTCGAGCGCCTCGAGCTTTCCGACGCAACGCCGGTCTTCATTGTTGCCTTCATTCTCAGCGCCATCCTTCTTGCCGCCGCCGTCGTTAGGCGAGCGGATTGGCTCTCCGCTTCCGCGCTTCTCGGGATCGCGCTGCTCGAGCTGACGTGGCAGAACGATCGCTTTGTCAACGCGCAGGCGCTGCCCACGCTCGTTTGGTACGGGCTCTTTCTCGGTCTCTTCGTGGTTTATCCGTTTTGCTCGGCGCAGAAGGACAAGGCCTGGCCCTGGGCGATCAGCGCGCTCGCCCAGGCGCTTCAGTTTTGGGTTTGTTATCGCGCCATCACGCTTGCTTTGCCTAACGATCGAATGGGCTTGCTCGCGTTGGCGTTTGTTCTCCCGGCTGCGGTCGGTGTAGTCGCGCTACTCAGGCTTTATGACGCGATTCCCGCGCGTGGTGATGTCCGGCTCGCCTGGCAGGGCGGCGCGCTCTTGCTTTTCGTTAGTCTGATTTTCCCGCTCCAGTTCTCACGGGAATGGATCACGCTCGGCTGGGCCCTCGAAGGGCTCGCCCTCCTCTGCCTTTTCCGGCGGGTGCCGCATAACGGGCTGCGGCTGGTCGCAGTTATTTTACTTTGTGGCGCTTTCGTTAGGCTGGCGCTCAATCCCGCTGTCCTCGAGTATCACAAACGCAACCCGGTGCGGATCTGGAACTGGTATCTCTACGCCTATGGCATCACGACCCTGTGTCTGCTCGCGGGAGCGCGTATCTTCTCGCCCGGAGCGGCCGCGGTCGACGCCGGCGGCTACAAGCTCGGCCCGGCGCTGCTTGGTTCGTTAGGCGCGATCCTCGCCTTTCTTCTCCTCAATCTCGAAATCGCCGATTATTTTTCGATCGGCCCAACGTTGACCTTTTCCTTTACGGGAAATTTTGCCCGCGACATGACTTACTCGATCGCCTGGGCGCTCTTCGCGCTTGGACTCATTATCGCCGGGATGAAAATGAAATTGCGGGGCGCTCGTTATGCCGGCGTCGGCCTGCTCATCGTCACACTCATCAAGCTTTTCCTGCACGACCTGAGGGACCTGAGCGAGCTTTACCGGATCGGCGCATTCGTTAGTGTGGCGATCATTCTGATTGCCGCTTCCTTTATTTATCAGCGCTTCCTCGTACCCGAGCGGGCGACGAAATAACCGATGGCTGAGGAGAAGCGCGTAAGCACGAAGGCGACGAGCATCGTCGGACTAGCCGTGCTTTGCAGTCGCGTGCTCGGGCTGGTTCGCGAGACCGTGATCGCGGCGCTCTTCGGCGCCTCGCGCGACATGGATGCGTTTCTCACCGCCTTCCGCGCGCCCAACATGTTGCGCGACCTTTTTGCCGAAGGCGCCCTCTCGACTGCCTTTGTCACGACTTTCTCGCGCCGCATCGCGACCGACGGAGATCAATCCGCCTGGCGCCTCGCGAGCAAGGTGGCCACGCTCACCCTCGTCTTTATGAGTGCGATCACGATCCTCGGGATCGCCTTTGCGCCTTACGTGATCAAGGTGCTCGCGCCGTTCTTCCCGCCGGAAAAAGCTGCCCTGACGATCCTTCTCACCCGCATCATGTTTCCTTTCATCCTCCTCGTCTCGCTCGCCGCCCTCGTCATGGGAATGCTGAACGCGAAGGATGTGTTCGGGATGCCGGCGATGGCTTCGAGTTTTTTTAATCTCGGCTCGATCTTCGGCGGCGTAGCGCTCTGTTACGCGCTCGATCCGCAGCCGGATTGGCGGCATCCGCATTTTGGCGAGCGCGGACTTGTGGGACTCGCGATCGGGACTTTGATCGGCGGTCTGCTGCAACTGCTCGTCCAGCTTCCTTCCGCGGGCGGAGTCGGTTTTCGTTTCAAGCTCGACTTTAACTGGCGCGACTCCGGGGTGCGGACCATCCTCGCGCTGATGGCGCCGGCGACGATCGCGGCCAGCGCGGTGCAGGTGAACGTGGCCGTGAACAGCGGGTTCGCTTCGTCGTTAGGCAACGGGCCCATCAGCTGGCTCAACATCGCCTTTCGCCTCATGCAATTGCCGCTC
>JAICXG010000377.1 GCA_025980625.1 Chthoniobacterales bacterium | reverse complement strand
AAGATTTCCGAAGATTGGCGGGAACGCTGGCGACCATTTGCGCCGGTCCAGGTGAGAAGGATATCGACGCGCAGCAGATCGTAATTCGGGAGGTTGTTATTCGCGGTGACTTCTTGCGGGTCGGTGTGCTGCGGATTACGAAGCAGGACAGTTGGTGTCGGGCTGGGACTGGTGTAAGCCGCATCAGTTGTATCGACACTTACCGTGACCTGTTCATTCAAGCTGCCCAACGATGTCTCCGAGCCGGTCGGGTTCTTTATGACATTCTTCAGCGTATCTGGCGTGGCGATGTCGCTGAAAGCCATTCCCCGCAGAGTTTCCTTGCGTTCCTGCAGGACCATGATGGCGGCGGTAGTTTCCTTTTGTGACTTGAGCGCGAAAAGGAGCTGCTGGTTCGTCGCAAAAGCCGCCATCCCGAAAAACAGGCAGATCGCGACCGCAACGAGCACTTCGGCGAGAGTGAAGCCTCTCTCACCAGCTCGACCGGCTGCCGCCGAGTAACTGAACGGATAACGGGTAGTCATTCGGTGCGTCCTCTACTGCAAGCACGATCGGTACCAAACGGATGGACGTAATCTCTGCTGTCGCATCCAGTGTACTAAGGCCGGCGTGCGATCGCGGCGGCCGCTATTTCCGGGTCAGCGGCACGATAATCTGCTGGCCCCGCTGAGTGAGGATCACGCGACCATCCTGGATCATGGCGAGCGTGACGCGGTAAATCTGGTTACCGAGCTTGAGTCCGAATTCCTGGCCTTCCTGCATGATCTTGCCATTGATAATGGCAAAACGGCCTCCGCTTTGCATTGCGATCGAGCTAAGGAGAAAGGCGCTAGCCGGGATCTCAGCGTCAGCCTGGTTAGGCAGTGGATCCTTAATCACGGGCTTCCATCCGATCGGCCAAAATGGGTTACGGGTGTTACTTTGCATCGAGAAGGAGGACTTGTTTTTTACTTCCAACCGCGGGGTTTCACCGGCGCAAAGAATGCCGGCAGCGCAGAGGGCGAAAATGGCGATGAGGAGCGAGCGCTTCATTTTTTGCGAATGATGTGATTGGCGACGATGTCGACCTGCTGATACTGGAGTTGTTCAGGTTGGGCATGGATCGTGAGGCGCTCGATGGAGAGGAGCGGCTCGCTGTTTTCCAAATCGGCAAGTGCTTTTCCAAGCGCCGCGAAATCGGCTTCCGGCAGGTTGATTTGCCAGGTGTATTTGGTCCAACCGGCAAGTTGCGGGTCGGTCGGATCGGTATTGCTGCCGAGCCGCGCGCTGGCTTTGTCGATCTTTTCGTCGGCGAAAAAGCTCTTGATGCGAGGCGGGAACCACGCGATCGGCGCGCCTTCCGGAGTGAGCGCTTCCATCGCGGCAAAACGAGCGGTCGCATCGCCGGCGGCCTGCTCGAGACTGGAGGCGCGGTGCAGTTCGCTCTTGGAATTGCGCAGCTTGCTTTGCAGATCAGCCATCTGCGCTTCCATCGCGGCGCGGTTGCGGTTCAGGGGCCCGAGAAAGAAGGTAAAATAGACATAGACGAGCAGGCAAAATCCCATCGCGCTCAGGATCACCTTCTGGATTTGGTCTTTCGAAAGTCTGGCGACCGGTTTCATTTCTT
>JAICXG010000129.1 GCA_025980625.1 Chthoniobacterales bacterium | reverse complement strand
CTGGATGTTGGCGGCGGCGAGAATGCGGAGGTGACGCTGAACGGATTGCTCATCGCGGGTGGTCCGGTGCGGGTGGTGGGCGGAGCGGAGAACGCGCTGCGCAAACTGCGGCTTGTCCATTGCACACTTGTTCCCGGCTTACCGTTAGGCAAGGATGGTTCCCCCATGGCGCCGGGAACTCCGTTGCTCCTCATCGAGCAAACCGATCACCCGCTCGAGATCGAGATCGACCATTGCATTCTCGGTCCAATTCGCGCGCCGGTGAATGCCACGATCGTCGTTAGGCACAGCATCCTCGATGCGAATCGCGAGACCAACGTTGCCTGCGCCGCGCTCGACGCGGTGGGGGCGAGCGGGACGCTCTCGCTGATCAACAGCACGATCATCGGCACGATCCACACGGAGCTGCTCAAGCTGGCGTCGAACAGTATTTTCCTCAGCCGCACCAAGGATGGTTCCGCGCCGGTCCGTTCCGAGCGACGGCAGACCGGTTGCGTCCGTTTCTCCTGGCTGCCGCTCGAGGCGCGGGTGCCGCGGCGTTATCGTTGCCAGCCCGATCTCGAGATCGCGGAACAGATCGACGCTGCGACGAAACAAGCCGGCGGCGCGCTCAGCACGGGCGAACGCGAGACGATCACCGAGTCGGTCGTGGCCCGGATCGTTCCCGCCTTCACGTCGTTAGGCTACGGTAATCCCGGTTATGGTCAGCTCCGCATTTCCGCGCCCGAACAGATTCGGACGGGCGCGGATGACGAGGCGGAGATGGGCGTTTTTCACGATCTTTTCCAACCGCAGCGCGAGAGCAATCTGCGCACGCGGCTCGACGAATACCTCCGCTTCGGGCTCGAGGCGGGCGTTTTCTATGAAACCTAAAATCACCCTACCGTCATGAGCTCAGACATCAGCCGGCAACGCTTCGATCCCGCGAACAATTTCAACCGCGTCCTGATGCAGCAGGGTCGGGTGCAGCTCGACGCCGATTGGAATGAATGGAACGACATTCTGGAGCGTCGCTGGCGCTCGGGAACGATCGACGTCATCGGGCGCGGGGTGGTGCCACTGGAAACGCCTGGCGGCTTCGAAATCCAAATCAACGGCACCAGCCTAACGATCGGCCGTGGGCGGATTTATGTCGATGGATTGCAGGCGGAGAACCACGGGACGGGCGACCAGGAATTCGATCCGGTCCTGGGCGAACCGCGCGGACTCGATCCGATTCCCTACCAGGAGCAGCCGTATTTTGCCGGCGCGCCGGATGCGCCAGAGGAAGGCGGGCCGCACCTGATCTTTCTCGACGTTTGGGAGCGTGAAGTCACGCCGGTCGAGCACCCGGCTTTGCGCGAAGTCGCACTCGGCGGGCCCGATACCACGACGCGCCTGCAAACCGTCTGGCAGGTGCGGGTTTTGCCTAACGTCGGCAACGGCGCGACCTGCGAGACGCCGGACGAGCAGGTGCCGGGCTGGCTCGACATCATTCGGCCCTCCGCCGGTCGCCTAACGACCCAAGCGATCGGCGTGGCTTCGCCCGACGATCCCTGCCTCATCCCGCCGAGCGGCGGTTATCGCGGCCTCGAGAACCAAACTTACCGAGTCGAAATTCATCAGGCCGGTCCGGCCGGAACGGCAACCTTCAAATGGTCGCGCGACAATGCATCCGTCGCAGCCGGGGTGAGCAAGATTGAGGGAAACAACCTGCTCACGGTTGATCGTCTGGTCTGGGATTCAGTTCGCCGTTTCAGTCCCGGAGATTGGGTCGAAATCTCCGATGACAATCTGGAGTTTTCGCTCGCGCCGGGCGAAATCCGCAAGATCGCGAGCGTGGACGACGCTGGTCGTACGATCACCCTGGCGGATGGCCTAACGAGTGGCGTCTTCCCGGTGGACGGCCAGAACCTGACCAATCCCGATCGGCACACCCGGATCAAACGCTGGGACCAAAAAGGTTTGGTGCGCGACAGCGGCGGAAACATCTACACCAACCTGGACGAGGCCGGCGGCACCGGCTTGATCGAGGTTCCACCGCCCGGGACTTCGCTGATCCTTGAGAACGGAGTCCAGGTTACTTTCACGACCGCACCCAATGACGGCGCTTTTCGCTCCGGCGACTACTGGATTTTCGCGGTGCGGACGGCGGACGCATCGGTCGAGGAACTAGAGGCCGCGCCGCCACGCGGAGTGCATCATCATTATTGCCGGCTGGCGCTTGTGACCTTTCCGAACGCGGTGCTCGATTGCCGGAAATTCTGGCCGCCGCCGATAAGCGACGCGCAGAGCTGTGACTGCACGCTCTGCGTCTCGGCCGAGCAGCATAACGAGGGGACTTTCACGATCCAGCAGGCGGTGAATCAGGTTCTGAAAACCGGGGGCACGGTTTGTCTTGGTCCAGGGCTCTTTAACCTTGCAGAAAAGCCGGTGCAGCTGATCGGCGCGTTCGCCGTTCGCATCCGCGGGCAGGGAGCGGCGACGATTGTGATTCAACCGCGCGCCAATCCCGCCTTCATCATCGAGCAGGCGCAATGGTGCACGCTCGATTATTTCACCATCCACGCGATCGCGAGCACCACGGTTGCGCCCGCCATCACGCTCAAGAATTCCATTGGGACAACGATCGAGCGACTGATCGTTAGTCCGCCCGCCGAGGGGAACGGACCGCTCGCAGGAATTTCACTTCAAGCAGGCTTCCTTCTCCTGACCAGGATTCGGGACAATTTCCTGCGCGCGCAGAGCGGGATCTCGTTTGCGCCTAACGAGAAAGAAGACGCCGGCGCACTGCTCCTCGAAAGCTTTTATTGCGAGCGGAATCTGCTCGAGTGCAGCAACAGCGGCATCGTCCTCGCCGGGTCGAGCTACTACACGAGCGATACGGTCCTGGCGCGAAACTTCATCTTCGGCAGCGGCATTGCCGGGATCTCCGCCACCGGCTTTGCCTTTCCGGAACTGGAGATCAGCGGCAACACGATCTCACTTTCAAAAGGCGACGGGATCGTGATCGGCACGGGCGGAGTGCGGATCAGTGACAATCGGGTGGTGAATCTCGGCGCGGGCGGACAAAATGGGATTCGTCTCGTGCACGGTCTACTGAGCCTTGCCCTTTCGCCGATCGTCGTTAGGGGAAATCGCCTCCAGGGGCTGACCGGGAATGGGCTGACGATCGAGACTTCGCTCGTCTCCGCCATGATCGAGGGCAACGTTTTCAACTCGATTGCCGGCAACGGCATCATCATGCAACCGGGCAGCGCGGCGGGCAGCCTGAAGGTCCTGGCGAACGAGCTGATCAACATCGCCGTCACCGCCACGACGAGCGCGAGTTCAGCCGAGATCTCCGCCATTTATCTTCGTGGAGTTTTCGAAGGCGCGGTTTCGGATAACGCGATCAGCGCGGTTGGGACCAACTCACCGATCTCGGGGGCGATCGCCGGGATCCGAATCGACAACTGCGTCGATGTGCGAGTGAGCGACAACAGCATCACGAACCTCGCGCCGGCCGGGCAATTTTCGCAGCCGGCGGCGGCCATTTTTGTCGTCGGGCCGATTGTGAACGTCGAGATCGCTGACAATTTCATCAAGCGCCAGATAGCGCCTCAGCCTAACGATGGTTCGCCCTGGGCCGCGATTCGGGTCGCCGGATTGGGCGTAAGCCGGTTCGTTCCGCTGACCGGACTCGCCCGAACATCCCGCCTCGCGCAGCTTGCCACCCTCAACGTTTTCGCGGCGGCGGCGCCGGCGAACGAGCAAGCCGGCGTGATCGGCAACTCCCTCCACGGCTATGGGCGCGGGCCGCTGGCAGAAGTGGTTGTCACCGGCAGTTGTCGCTTCAGCGACAATCAATGCGCGGAGGTGGACGAAAAGGTGGAAACGGCGGTCTCGTTAGGCGCAGATACGGTGGTGGCGGCAAACAACCGGGTGGAAAGCGCCCGAAACACGAAAGCGCTCAGCCTGACGGTTGCAAACAAGAACGGCTTCAGCGTCGTCGGCAACATCGTCGGTGGATCAATCGTAGTGAACAACGCCGCACTGCCCGCGCCCTGGCAGGCGCTCAATGTTTTTGGTGCCTAACGAATAACCAATCCAAGAGGAGAAGAAGCAATGAACATCGCCGAATTCAAAGGAGAGAAAACCGTCAGTGCACTGGCCAAACGCCTGCTCGCCGAGCCGGGCAAAGACACCGCGAAAACGACCCAGAGGGAGATGGAAGCCGCGTTGCTCCGCCTAAATCCGCAGCTCAGTAAGATTGGCGAACTGAACAAGGGAACGCCGATCGTGGTGCCGGATAATTTTGCGCTCGACCCGACCGAATCGACGCCCCCAGCCGGTTCGTTAGGGGAGGAATTGCTCCGGCAGGCGGAGAGCGCGCTGGCCAATCTGCGCGCGACACTGAAGGCGCGCTCGGAGGAATTCACCATCCAGGCCGAACAGGTGCAGACGTGGCTGAAGAGTCAGCAGGCGAAAGATCTGGTGAAAGAAACGCCCGACCTGAAAGAGACGTTTTCCGCCGCGGCGAGCGCGGCCAGGGCTGCGCCAAAAGAGCAGGCATCGGCGCTTGAAGCGGAGACAGCGGCGCTCGACAAAGTGACGAGTGAGGTCAAGACGTTCCGGATTACCAACCTCAGAGCCAACGCCACCAGTTTGGGCGGCGGCTGACTCGCTCGCACCTCTGGCTTGTAAGCAGTCGGTCGACTCGCGGCGACGGTCGTTGCCGTCCCGCCGCTCCTATCCGCTCGCGCATCATGCGGCCAGTGTCTCGGGCGCCTAACGAGAAACGCAAGAGCAAGACTGGCATGGAGTTAAGTCTTGCGTCCGCTGCTGTTTCCAACAATACTCTGCTGTTCCAGTCGGAGCGAGATACTTGGTTTCGACTGCTGCACCACCCGAATGGGGACGCCTCAGCCGATCCGACCTGGTATGGAAGAGAGAGTCTTCATCGGCAGATATCGCGTCGCGACGACCAAGAACGCGCAATGGTGGGAAGCGCGTTCCAGCCCGTTCAGCTGTGAGGCGGAGGAGGTCGGGTCAGGGAAAAAAATCTTGCTCGAGCTGGTGCCGCTCTTGTCGTTAGGCGCTGGCGAACGAGAAGAAAGGAAGCGAACGGCCGGGGCGGCTCTCCGCATTCGGCATCCAAACATTCCGCTGCTTTATGCATTTGGAATCGAGAATGGGCAGATGGTTTATGCGCTCGAGCAGAGCGACGGGCCCAACGCTGAATCGTGGGTCGCGGACGACGGCGCAATGCCGATCGCGAGCGCGCTAGGCATCGCTTTGCAGGTGACAAGCGCGTGGCGCGCGATGGGAGAACACGCCATTCCTCTGCCCTCGATTCATCCCGGCAATCTCATCATTCTGGCCGATCAGACGACCCTTGATGGCTATCCCTTGATCAAATTGGCTGATCCATTGCGGCTGGCAATCGCGGCCGAGTCGGCGCCGTTCGCCAGCCCCGAGCAACTTGCCGGCGCGCCGAGTGACTTTCGTTCCAACGTTTACTCGCTCGGCGCAACACTGTACTTCCTGCTCAGCGGGGCCGCGCCGGCCGCTCGCGCCGACGGAGTGGTGCGGCCCGTCGAAATTCCCGGCGTTCCTGAACACATCATTCACTTGCTCGCGCGAATGTTGGCGAAGAACCGCGATGAAAGGCCGCTCGATTCGACTGCGCTGGAACTCGCAATTCAAGGCTGCCTCTCCAGCATGGAATCGGAGGAAACGCTGAGGCATAGCGTGGCAGCATTTCCTCTCCGAGCGGTCCTAGGCGCCGAACGACCACTGTGGCAGCGTGCTGGAGTGACATTGGTCGCGGCTGCAGCGCCCGCGGCAATTTTGGCACTCGCCTGCTCGGCCCTGATCGATACCACGACGGCTATCAAATCCGGAAAAGTATTTGCTTCGGCGAACGTCCCTTTGCCTGCTCGTCAAACGACCGGCAGCGCGCACAAAGTGGCGATGAACTTCCCGAGTGCCTCTCGTTTCGATCGCGGCGGTGACTCGCAAATCCAATCGCTCGCGCAATTGCTCGGGCCGACGGCCGGGTTGGAGCCTGCACCGATGAATGAACCAGCACCGCCGGAGGAAGGGCCGAGCGGTCCGATGGTGGAGATCGTCACAAAATCGGCGGTCGTGATTTCAGCGAAACCGCCTGCTTCAGATCAGTCGCGACCCTAACGGGATTCGAACCCGTGTTACCGCCGTGAAAGGGCGGTGTCCTAGGCCACTGGACGATAGGGTCGGAGAGCGGGCAATATCCCGGGCGCGCTCTGCGGTTGCAACCGAATTTCAACCAGCGCAGACGCCGAGCGCGGACAACAGTTTCGCGCTACGGCTGGTGGCGCCACGATGCTGATCCAAAACGGCACGGGCGCGGCGAACGAGATGCTGGCATTTCGCCGGGTCGCGCAGCAGATCGGCCAACGTAGTCGTTAGGCGAGCGCTATTCTCCGCTTGGAAAGCGCCGCCGGTCGCAACCAGGGTGCGAGCGAGCGCCGCGAAATTTTCCATGTGCGGACCAAAAACAACCGCACGTTCGGCGACGATCGCTTCAACTGGGTTTTGTCCGCCGTGTGCGGTCAGGCTTTTGCCAATGAAGACGACGCTGGCGACACAGTACCAATCGCGGAGTTCGCCGGTGGTATCGAGAAGCAGGCAATCGATCGCGGCGGCGGAATTCGGATTGCTCCGCCGCGTTGTCGTTAGGCCAATCTTCCCGAGCTGGGCCGCAATTTCGCTTGTTCGCTCGACGTGCCGCGGTGCGACGAGGAGAAGGAGGTCGGGAAATTCGGATCGGAGCTGGAGAAAGATTCGGCCGAGAATCGCTTCTTCGCCCGGATGAGTGCTGCCGGCGAAAAGGATGCGTCGATTTTGCAATCCGAGCTTCTGCAAAACGCTCCGCGGGAGCTCCGGGCGCGGAGCGACATCTTCGGGATCGAACTTGATGCTGCCGACGGCATGGATGCGGTCGGCTCGGGCGCCTAACGATTTCCAGCGCGCGACATCTGCCGGCTCCTGCACGCAAATTAAATCAAGCCGATGGAAGAATGGCCTGACGAAGAGATTGAATTTGCGGAAACGGTTTTCCGATCGCGCAGACAAACGGGCGTTGATTAGGGCGAGCGGAATTTTTCTGTGATGCGCGATGGCGGTGAGATTTGGCCAGATCTCGGCCTCGACAAGAATGATCCGAGCCGGTCGAATGACGGCAAAAGCGCGGCGCATGATCGGCCAGAAATCGAGCGGCGTGTAGAGCACCTCGATCCATTCCGGGGCGGAGCGATTGGCGAGCGCGAACCCGGTCGTAGTGGTGGTGGTGAGCGCGATCCGCAACTGCGGCTCACGCTGCCTCATTTTCGCGGCCACTTTCAAGGCGATCATAACTTCGCCAACACTCACCGCGTGCATCCAGCTATGGCGCTGTTGCGCAAACCGGGCGCGCGTTTCTCGATCGTAGAAGCCGAGGCGCTGCCCGAATTTATTCCGGTAATTCCCGCGCCGGCACATCTTCACGATATAACCGGGGAGGAAGAAGAGGAGCGCGAACGGGAAGAGCAGGTTGTAAAGGAAGCGGATCATTCCGTGAATTTCCGCTGAAGAAATATGGTTTCAGTTGCGCCGTAGGTCTTACGCCTGATAACTTTCCAGAAATCACTTTCCGGCAGAGGCTCGCCCGGGCGTTTCTCGAGAACAAAAAGTCCTTCACTCGTTAGGGAAAGAGGCAGGCGCTCGTTGCGAAGGAGCAACTGGGTGAATGGATCGCCCAGTTTCGATATGGCGTAAGGTGGATCGGCGAAAATCAAATCATAAGCTTCCGCCTGGTTTGCCTGACGGAGGAAATGGACAACATCCTGTCTGCGAACGCGACCGCTCAGGCCAGCCTGCGCGAGGTTGTGTTCGATCGCGCTGATCGCCTCGCGG
>JAICXG010000239.1 GCA_025980625.1 Chthoniobacterales bacterium | reverse complement strand
CTCCTTTCCTCAACCATCACGATTAGCTGATGTGTCCGATTTCGTGCAGCCCGATCCTCGTATTTGATGCCATCGGCGTCCTTGAAATAGACGGCATAATACGCAGTGCTCATGTCCTTCACAGTTATCGCTATTGGTCAATGATCGGCATCAGGCGTTCTTAAGCATGGATTGGCCAAAACTTCCACCTGTTACCGTCTTTGCTCCTGGCGCGCCCGCCGCAGCCGTCACGCAGCCGTCATCCCGAGCGGAGTCGAGGGATCCCGCCGCCAGCCGAGAAGTCCTTAGCTCACCGAGTATCCTCTTTGTCCGTGCTTTTGTGAGACATATCAGTTCGACGCGTTGCTGGGTCACACCATACGATTCTCGGCTGCACCCAGGATGACTAGCGCGCTTGACGGCCCCGGCAGATAGCGTCAGATCGTAGGCGTGCCGAATGACCATGCGCCCGAGGGCGCGCTGCCTCTTCACCTTGGCTTTCTCCGCCGGCTGAAGTGGTGGGTCTGGTTTACCGAAGTTATTCACCCGAGCGATCTCCAGATCACTCTCGGCTGGGCCGGCTTGATCGGGTTCGGCGGCGCGCTCACCTCCATCGGCTTTCGTTACGCGACGAGCGAATTGCACAAGCTCATTACTGGCAGCACCACTCCCGGCTTGGTCGAGAGCTTCATGCAACTCGCGTGGTGGGAGCGTCTCTTCATCCCAATGCTCGGCGGTTTCCTCGCCGGGCTTGTCCTTTTCCTCGGCATGCGCTGGCACGGCGGCGTTACCACCTCCGATTACATGGAAGCCGTCGTCCTCGGCGATGGCAAAATCTCGACCCGGCGCAGTGTCGTGAAATGTCTTTCCGCCATGTTCACCATCGCCTCGGGCGGATCGATCGGCCGCGAAGGTCCGCTCGTCCAACTTTCCTCGCTCGTCGCTTCGGCCCTCGGCCGATTGCGCGGTTGGTCGACACCGCGCCTGCGTTTGCTGGTGGGTTGCGGCGCGGCCGCGGGTATCGCCTCCGCCTACAACGCGCCAATCGCGGGCGCGCTTTTCGTCGCCGAGATCGTCCTCGGCTCGGTCGCGATGGAAATCTTCGGCCCGCTCGTTTTTTCCTCCGTCATCGCGACCTTGACGGTGCGCGGCTTTATCGGGAGCGACCCGATCTATGCGATCCCGCATTTCGAGCTCAAATCAAACTGGGAGATCGTGCCCTATGTCGTGCTTGGTCTCGTCGCCGGCCTCCTCGCGCCCTGGTTCCTGCGCCTTCTCGATGCGAGCGAGCGACTCGCCGGACGCGTGCCCGTCCCAGTGTTCATGAAAATGGCTGGGGGCGGCGCAATTGTAGGCATCCTTGCCGTGTTTCACCCCGAGGTCTGCGGCAACGGCTACAGCGCGGTCAATACGATCCTGGCCGGCAACTGGCTCTGGAATGTCGTAGCCATTATCCTGCTCAGCAAAGTGGTGGCAACGGCCGCGACCTTCGGCTCGGGCGCGGTCGGCGGCGTCTTTACCCCGACACTCTTTATCGGCGCCAGCTTCGGCTATTTGTTTGGCGCCGCGGCCGGCCATCTGCCTCTCGGCCTGCCAATCAACCCGAGCGCCTTTGCCCTTGTTGGGATGGGTGCCTTTCTCGCCGCCACCACTCACGCGCCCATCATGGCGATTATCATGATCTTTGAGTTAACTCTCGACTATCAAATCATCCTGCCCCTTATGCTCGCCTGCGTTATCGGCTACTATGTCTCGGTCAGCATCGAGAAACGCTCGATCTACAGCGAAGCACTCAGGCGCAAAGGGGCGGGGGATTACCGCCATCAGCTCGCCGAGTTACACGTGCGCGACCTCATGAAGCCCGACCCGCTCACCGTCTCGCCGACGGCGCGCTTCGCCGAGATCGGGCAAAAATTCATCGCCAACCGTTTCAACTATCTCTATGTCACTGAGGAGGGCCGCTTCATCGGTGCGATCTCGCTGCATGACATCAAGAACTATCTCAACGCCCCTGAGCTGGCCGAAGTCGTGATTGCCGGCGACATCCTGCGCGATGACATCCCCCTGATCCAACCCAGCGCGAGCCTCAACGAAGCGCTCGATCAGTTCACCCGCCATCGCGGCGAACGCCTGCCCGTCGTGACTAACGAAGGCGTGCATCGCCTCATCGGCAGCCTGGCCAAAACCGATGTCATCCTCGCGCTGGCCGGCAGCGGCCGCCGCGGCGGCGAGCCAGCCGCTGCCAGCTAAGACTGCGCCTTCTGGCCTGAGACGCCGAGGGTCCGGGCGGATGACTTAGCCAAAGCGCCAGACGCGAATTCCACCAAGACCTAACGAGAACAAGATGAGCCACGGCCGACGAATGGGGCGGACTGTCAAGTCATGACATAGACTTTAGGCCAAAGGGTGTGGGGGCAGCGCGACCAAATCAAAGTGCGGAAGTCATCTCAAAAGTGGAGCGTACGCCGGTCCGCGTTCGCTCCATCGCACGATTAGATCATTTGCGCCCAATTGCCTCACGACTCCTTCTCTGGCTGTCTGAGATGGTGCGCTCTTAGCCGGTGCCTTCTCTCGGAGCCGAAAACTACTGTGCGTGCAGACGGGCAATGAGGCCGTGTGGAATTCCGCTGAGATAGTACCAACCTGCGATTGCCCCGGAATTGTTGATTCCGGTAAGGATGGTGGAATCGGAACCCACAACGTCGAAGGAAACGAACGTATCGGGCAACTGCAGGATTAGCCCGTGCCTTATCCCGGAGTCATCGACCCAGCCGCCTACCACAAACCCGCGGTCGTTGGTTGCCTCCAGATCGGTCTGCACGACATTCGTCCCGGGAAAATCGATGGGGTAAGTCAACGTGCCACTCCGGGCACGCAGAAAGCCATGAGCGGTAAAGAAGTCCTCTTCGAGATACCAACCGACCACTTGGCCGCGATTGTTGATGCCACGGGTCACTGTCCCGCCTGCCTCGGGAATTGTAATCGTGCTGAAGGCCCCCCCGAGGCTGACAAAGCCGTCCAGAAACACCTCAGTCGGCGATTGGTAGTTGCCGGAAAAGTCAGCAGAGTTATTCACACTCTCGACAGTCGTGCTTATCGCCCCAGGGACGTCGTAGGAAGTAAATACTCCCGCTGAATCGAGAAAACCGTGTTGGACGCCGTCACCGCCGATATAAAATCCGCAACGCAGCCGCTCGTCGTTAATCCCGAGCAGCGACGTTTGCATCGCCCCTGGGAAAGATAATGGCTGGCTGAATGTTCCGTTGCTGAAACGCATGAACCCGCCTGACTGGAACGGTTGCGACACCGCGCCCACGATATCGTCTTGAGTGTTGATTGCGCCGGTACTTTGAAAAACAATCCCGTCGATGGGATAATCAAAGGTCGTGATGAGCTCGACCGTGAACTGCGGCTGCCGCGCGGCGACCAAATCCATCGCGGCGAGAAATAGGGGTGCCGTGAAAGGGATTCCGAGGATCATCTTGCGCATAGAGAGGAGAGCGTTCCGGTTAAACCTTTCGATGCTCTCACCGTCACCGCGCGGCGTCAATGCCTTTGTAAAATCCGGAATTGGGTCGGTTCGTCAGACTTGGGATCTAACGAGACAAAGATGAGCTGCGGCCACCGAGAGCGTGCGCTGCCAAAAGTGAAAGTGGTCTAGTCATCTGAAATGTGAAGACGCGACGGGTGGCGGTTAGCTCCGTTGCCTGGTTAGGCCTTGGCGAGCACGGCGTCGACGTCCAAGACGAACCCAGGAGGGAAGCCAACATGTTTGGCTTTGCGCCACCAGCTCTCGCCAGCCGGCGTTCTGAGCAAGGTGCCTAAGAGTGCTCCAGCTGTCGCTTCGAAAGTCCCCTTCGGGAAGATTCCGCGCTGCGTCCTGTCCCAAATGTGAAAAGCCGCCCAGGCGTTTTCCTGCAACATCTGCTCCAATCGAAGCTGATCGGCTGCGTCCAAGGGGCGCTCTCCTTGCAGACCAGCTGTCATGAGCTCGGCAATGTCGCGATTCTGGGCGATCGCCTGGCGGATCACTGTCCACTGCTCCATCGTTGAATTGTGCTCGGTGCGCTGCAGTGCACGCGTATTTTGTTTGATCTGTAAGCCGACAAAAATGAGAGATAAGACGACGCCCACGGCGGCGACGAGCTGAGAAATAGCAACGATCGCGTCCCAATTCATTTTAAAGCGCGCACAATGCCTAACGAGACCAAGATGAGCTGCGGCGAGCGAATGAAAGGGGCTGGCAAGGCGTGACATAGACGGGAAGGCCGGAGGCTGAGTGAGTGCGCGAACGAATCAAACCTCGCGTCGCTTTAGTTTCATCCTTCATAATTCATCCCTCATCCTTGATTCATAGCGGTCCGCCCTTCGCTTATGTGAGGGGTGTGATCGATTCACGCTTCTTTGAAAGTGAGTTGAGAGGGCGGTTCTGGTTTAATCATTTT
>JAICXG010000205.1 GCA_025980625.1 Chthoniobacterales bacterium | reverse complement strand
TCCTGCGCCTCGGCCGCCATCTTGCGAATGGTCGTGGAGACGCCGTTCACGTCTTCAAGCGTATCTGTGAACCAGGCGCGTTTCGTATTCTGCAAGACCGGCGGGATCGAGCCGGTAAAATGGCGGCAAACGTCGCGCAGCCAGCGTCGTGATGGCGCCTGACTGTGAAAGGAATAAATGTAAGGCGCGAGCACAACGAGGATTGGTGCGATACTCGCCAGGGCCTGCACGCTTTCGATCACGTTCCCGGCATTCAGTTGCTGCACGAATTTCTCGAAAAAACGAAAGGCTAGTTGCTCACAGGCGGCATTCGCCATGATGAAAGTGCGGCGTTCAGGCTCGGTCACCTGCTCGACCTGGCGCGCGAGCTTCGCCTTTACTTCCGGCTGCGCGAAGTAACGGGAGAGTTCGCGCCAAAGGGAAATGTTTCCCGGCTTCGCAAGCTCGAAGATTTTGCCGGACAAGACACCCTCGGCGATAAAACCAGCCTTTTCCTTGAGCGAGAATTCCGTCGGGTCGCGTCCTTCCATGAAGCGCGAAAACATCTTCTCGACCAGACCCGCACTTGGTCCGAGCCGCGCCGTGAAGCGGTCCTGGATGAAACGTGAGAGGGTATTGTAGAAGCTGTGCGAGAGCGCGAGCGGCGTGCCGCCCTGCCCCACCGCGCTGCAACGCCCGGCGCGGACCTGTTCCAGAAATTCGTTAGGCGTGAGGGCCGCGGGCGTTTCCGTGCAGGCCGATCCGATGAAAAGACCGCCGTGATCATCGGACCCGCCGACCAGGATCTTTTTCCATGGCTCGGGATGGGTCGGAGCGAAATCGTGGCGGCGGGCGAACTCGTCGATTTTCTCAGGCGTGAGCTGCGCGAGCAGATGGCGAATGAGGTCGCTTAGGAGCGCGTCACGCAGGCCATTGATGCCCTCGAAATGCTGGAAGAGGAGGATCAGCCGCTCCAAGTGCGAACTGGTGAGCTTCCCGTTGATGCTGTAGAGCGGATGGGCGACTGCATGGGCGATCGCTGCGCTTCGCAGAAACTTCTGGAGATCGAAAATGTTGTCGCGGAGCCGCACGATCTGCTCGTGCTGCGGCTCGGAGATTCCCCAGACGAGCAAACTTATTTTGCAGGGGTCCTGCGGAAAATAGGTCGTAACCTGCTCGCTAACGAAAGTATCCGGGGAGGAAGAAATCTCGAGACACCCGGCGATCGTGTCGTGATCGGTAATCGTGACAAAGTCCATTCCCGCGGCCTTCGCCCGGTCGTAAAGCTCGCGCGGGTCGGAGTAGCTGTCGGGAAAATCAAACCGGCGAAAGATCCAATCTTCCGATCGATCGCTAAATCGGGAATGAAGATGAAGGTCGCAACGGCTCACAGGATGTTTGAAGTTTCGTGTCTGGTCGATGCGTGCTCCGCCAACCAGCTTCGATAGGTTGCCGCTCGCCGGTCCCGCAGGGCCGCGTCAACCACTGCGCGGATCTGCCGCCAGATCGCCTGGTGCTCGATATCGGGCGGATGGATTCCGAGGCGCAGAAGTGGATTGGTCGTTAGGCAAGAGAACAGCGTTCGATTCCAACCAAGGCTGAGAACGCGCCGCCATTTGCTGCGCGTGCTGTAGACGAGCGATTGGGAAACGAATTCGGCGCCTGCGGCCAGGTCCGAAACGGCTCGCAGAGTTGTGGTGTAGCGGAAGCCGGCATCGACAACCGCGCGCCGCGCCTCCGCCCCGAGCAGCCAGGCCGGCGCAATAAAACCAACCGGGTGAAAGTCGCGCGCAGCAAATTCGCGTTGCGCTTTGCGCAGGAGGCGCAACGCCTCTTCGTAATCGAGATCGAAAAATTCACCTTCGTCGGCAGTGTAGACGCTGGTGAGGAGCTTCTGCCGCGCACTCTGCCCTACTCGCGGCGAGCGTTGATGATAAAACCCATGGATCACGATCTCGTGTCCCTTCCCTTCCAGTTCCCGGAGCCAGGCCGTGAAACGCTCGTCGCCTAACGAACTGCCGAGATGGTGATAATCTGGGACTACGAGGAGTGAGCAGCGCACCACGCCACTCTGCGCGAGTTGAGTCACAATTCGCTCAACTCGCGCGCGCGTTGCCGGCGCGACGTCATGAATCGAAACGACCAGACTGCGTTGCACGCAGTTAGCGTCGCCGGAACGAAAGAAGCGACAAGCGCAAACTGTCGCAGACCCCAGGCGGTCGATGGCCTGGAACGTCGCTACATCCCGCAGATCAAATCGAACTCCGCTTTGCCTAACGGCTGCACCGAAAGGCGGCTGCAACGCAGGAGCGCGATCTCGCGCAACCTCGGCTCGGCCCGGATCTGCGCGAGGGTCACGGGTTGTTTGAGCGGCTTCACCGGCTTCAACTCGACCGCGCTCCAATCGCCTTCCTTTGCCGTCGGATCGGGAAAAGCTTCCCGCGTCACCTCGGCGATGCCGACGACCGCTTTGTCGCTGACGCTGTGATAAAAGAAGACCGCGTCGCCCTTTCGCATCGCGCGCAGATTTTTCCGCGCGAGGAAATTCCGCACGCCCGTCCAATCGGTCCGGCCATCACGGACGAAATCGTCCCATGAATACGTCTCCGGTTCCTGCTTCACCAGCCAGTAATGCTTCATTGCGCTTTGCGATAACATGATCGCACGGCGACCAAAAGCTGCGATATGCTCGCGCCATGAATCTCCGACTCTGCGTTCTGTTGTTGTTCGGCTCGGTTCTCCCCCTGCCCGGCCGCGCCGCCGATTATCCCCCGCCTAACGAACGCGATTTCGTTCTGCACAATTTCAAGTTCACCTCGGGTGAAACGCTGCCCCAGTTGCGGATCCATTACCGCACTCTGGGGCGACCGGTAAAGGACGGGCATGGCCTAACGACAAACGCCGTCCTCATCATGCACGGCACCACTGGGAGTGGCGCGCAATTCATCCGCCCGGAATTTGCCGGCGAACTCTTCGGTTCTGGCCAGCCGCTCGATGCCACGAAATATTTTCTCATCCTGCCGGACGACATTGGGCATGGCAAATCGAGCAAGCCAAGCGATGGATTGCACGCGAAATTCCCGCAATACGGTTACCGCGACATGGTCGAAGCCGAGTATCGGCTCCTCACCGAGGGCCTCGGCGTCAATCACGCCCGACTCATTATGGGCACGTCGATGGGCGGCATGCACACGTGGCTCTGGGGCGAAATTCATCCCGACTTCATGGACGCGCTGATGCCGCTCGCGAGCCTGCCGACGCAAATCTCCGGTCGCAATCGCGTCTGGCGCCGGATCATCATCGACGCGATTCGCAACGATCCCGGCTGGCAGGGCGGCAAGTATAAGGTCCAGCCGCCGAGCCTGCGCACCGCCGCCGAGATGCTCTGGTTCATGAGCAGCAATCCGGTTTTACGACAAAAGGAAGCGCCCAGCCTAACGAAAACCGACGAGCTCCTGGACAAATTCGTTAACCAGTACGTTAAAACGGCGGACGCCAATGACGTGCTTTACGCTCTGGCGGCTTCGCGCGATTACGATCCCGCTCCCAACCTGGAGAAAATCAAGGCGCCCCTGCTCGCGATTAACTCAGCCGATGACCTGATCAACCCACCCGAGCTCGGCATCCTGGAAACCGCAATCAAGCGGGTGCCGAAAGGTCGAGCAGTCGTGATTGCTTACAGCGAAAAAACGCGCGGCCACGGCAGCCACACCGTAGCCGACTTGTGGAAAAGCGAACTGCTGCAACTGCTCAAACGCTCCGAGCCATTGTCGGTAGACAAGCGCGGCGACAAGCCACAGTAGCCTGTCTAACCGCGCCATCTTTCACCGCCGGCGAGATGAGGCCAGCTCGGCGCTAACTACTTAACGGTCAAGACCGCGTCCTGGCTCGTCGTGCTCCCGGCGCTGTTACTTACGACTACTGAGAAAAGGCTGCCGTTATCACCCACGGTGGTCGGTGGCGTCGTGTAATTGGGCCGGATCGCGCCGCTGATATTGATTGCGTTCTTTCGCCACTGATAACTAAGGCCGGAACCTGAAGCTGTCACAGAGAAGGTGGCCGTTTGACCGACATTCACGGTCGTGCTTGCTGGCTGAACGGTAATGACCGGCGGAAGTCTAACGGTTAAGATTGCGTTGTTGCTCGTGACGCTGCCGCCGCTGTTTGAGACGACGACGCAAAAGACAGAGCCATTATCCGTGGCAGTTGTGGCCGGTGTGACGTAAGACGAGCGGGTCGCGCCTGCAATGGCCGTACCGTTCTTTCGCCATTGATAGGAGAGCGGAGGTGCTCCGGTGGCAACGACAGTGAACTTAGCCGTTTGCCCAAGATTGACTGTAACGCTTCTCGGCTGAGTCGTGATAACCGGAGCCGGTGTCGGGGTCGGGGTCGGCGTGGGCGTCGGTGTAGGAGTAGCAGTTGGAGTTGGCGTTGGAGTCGGTGTGGGCGTCGGTGTAGGAGTTGGTGTCGGTGTAGGAGTTGGGGTCGGCCCGGTGTCGGAGATGGCAAAGAAATGAGGACCGAGCCCGGTCGTGGCGAAAACTCCCAGGTAAAGCCCGGTGGGAGAAAACTTCTCGATCGTGGCGGTCGCGTTACTTGCTACATACAGATACCCATCGCTATCGAAGACAAGCCCATGCGGAGCATGCAACGGTGTGCTTACGAAGACTCCCAAATCGGTTCCGTCGGGTGCGAACTTCTCCACTGTGTTGCCACCGTTATTTGAGACATAGATATAGCCGGACTTATCCATGGCGATCCCATATGCCATGTCAAAGCCACTATCCGCAAAAACAGAGTAACTGCCATCGGGCGTGAACTTCGTTACCGAGCCGCTGCCGGACTGCCCGCCGCCGGTACTCGTGACATAGAGGTTACCGGCGGGGTCGAAGACCATATCGGCGGGGCGTGATAAACCGGCGTCGAGATCAGCAAAGATGGTCCAGGAACCATCGGGAGCAAACTTAAGCACGGTGTTAAGGGCGGTTTGGGTGACAAAGAGATTGCCGGCCGCGTCAAATGCCATCCCATGCGGCGTCTTTACTCCCGCCGCGGCGAAGGTCGAGAGAGTCCCATCGGGCGCGATTTTGTAGATCGCATAGGCCGCAGGCAC
>JAICXG010000207.1 GCA_025980625.1 Chthoniobacterales bacterium | reverse complement strand
GACTTACTCATCTTAGCACCACTTACATTCCACCACCCGTGGACGAGGAACCTGGGCATCGCATCATCGGGGAACCCGAGGGCGTGGAGCATGATCGGCCAATAAATCCCATGCGCGGGGACGAGGATGTCTTTGCCGATGATGTGCAAAGCCGGCCACTTTTCCTGGAAGGCTGAAGGCTGAAGGCTGAAGGATGAAATGGCTGGATCGTAACCGATAAAGCTGATGTAATTAGTTAGGGCGTCGAACCAGACATAGTTGACATACTCACGGTCGAAGGGCAGCTCGATGCCCCAACTCAGGCGTGACTTAGGACGAGAGATACAAAGGTCGCCGGCTAGTTTTTCCACGGCATTGATTAGCTCGGTCTGCCGGAAATTGGGCGTGACGCAATCGGGATGCGCGCGCAGATAGCCAAGCAACCATTCTTTATGCGGGGCAAGCCGGAAGTAGTAATTCTCCTCAACCCGGTGCTCGACCTCGCCCCACTCGGGACCGAACTGGCCGTCCGGGCCGCGCTCTTTATCGGTCAGGAATTGTTCCTGGCGGATGCTGTAGTAGCCCTCCTGTTTGTCTTTGTAGATTTGGCCTTCGTCGTAAAGGCGCTGGAGCATTCCCTGCACGCAGGCTTTGTGACGCGGGTCGGTCGTCGCCGCCCAGCCGTCGTAGCGGATTTCGAGTTTCTGCCAGAGGGCGATGAATTTTGCCGTGATCGCATCGACAAACTGCTGCGGCGAGACGCCGGCTTTCTCGGCGGATTTCTGCACCTTTTGTCCGTGTTGATCGACGCCGGTGAGGAAGTAAACCTGATCGCCTTTCAGCCGCTGATAGCGCGCGATGACATCGGCCAGCACCTTCTCGTAGGCGTGGCCGATGTGCGGCGGACCGTTTGTGTAATCGATCGCGGTCGTGAGATAAAAAGTTTTCGGCATTCGGCTCGGTGATATTGCGGGCGGGCACTGCGCGGCGCAACCGGCAGATTGCGCGCTCACAAATAGCCTAACGACGCGTCGAATCCGCGAGCAATGGCGCGCGCGTCCGGCGATGCAGAATCCGCATCAAACGCAGGATCGGGAAAAGCGCGAAATAGATCAGGCCGCCCCATTCATGAAGCCAATGAAGCCACGCGACCAAGGCTGCGATCAGGCCGACGCTCACGACAATCGTGATCCGGTAAATGGAGAAGCGCGAGTCGAGACGTTCGAGCGCGGAAAGCTCGAGCGCATCCCGTAGACGGTAGGCGTGGAGGTAAAGCAAAAGGAGCGCGCCATAAACCGCGGCAAATCCGAGGCCGTAGATCACAAGCAGGGATGAAACCTGGTCGCGCGTCACGCGAAAATCCCCCGCTCCACCGAAAAGACTCGTGATGCTGAGATTAAAAAGGAACTTGAGCGGGTAAACGTAGAAGAGGACGAGGAAGAGCAAAACGCAGGTGAAAAAACGGGTCAGCCCGTCGTCCAGACCATAGCGACGGCAGAATCGATAATGGCTGTTCCAGACGATCGCGAGGAGGAGGAAACAAACCGCGAAGGCCGGGAACCCGCGCATGGTGTTGATCAGGTCATTGAAATTTCGCGGCACATCGAGCGAGACGACAAGGAGGGTGAGAGCGAAGCCGAAGACGGCATCGCTGAAGCCTTCGAGCCTGGTCACGTCGCGGCCGCGGAGGCGAAAGCCGTCGACTACTGAGGGATTGCCGGCCGCGCGAGCGCTGCGAAACATGCCGAGTTGATAACCGGAAGCGCGCCGCCGAACAAGTGTGCGCATTCGTTAGGCGCGGCGGCTTGCACTTCGATCAACTCGCCGGCGCAAGACTTACAGACCGAGAGCGCGAAAGGTTTCGTCGACCTGGCGAAAGTGAATATCGAGCGAGCAGAGTTGATCGATCTCTTCGGGTGAAAGCAGGGCGGTGATCTCCGGCTCTTGTTTCACATTGTCGGCGAAAGATTTTTCCCCTTTCCAGGTGTGCATCGCGGCGCGTTGCACCGCTTCGTAGGCGGTCTGGCGATTCGCGCCGGCGCGAGTGAGTGCGAGGAGAACCGCCTGGCTGTGGTAGAGGCCTTTCGTTAGGCCAAGATTGCGCTTCATGTTCTCGGGATAAACCTGCAGCTTCTCGATCAGTTCGCGCAGCTTGAAGAGCATGTAATCGAGCAGAGTGCAGGAGTCGGGCAGAATGATGCGTTCGGCGCTGGAATGGCTGATGTCGCGCTCGTGCCAGAGAGCGACGTTTTCGAGCGCGGCGAGCGCGTTTCCCCTAACGACTCGGGCGAGACCGCTCAGGCGTTCGGCCGTGATCGGGTTGCGCTTGTGCGGCATGGCCGAGCTGCCTTTCTGTCCGGCGCTGAAGAATTCCTCGGCTTCGAGTACTTCGGTGCGCTGCAAATGCCGCAGCTCGGTCGCCCAGCGATCGATGCTCGAAGCGATGAGCGCGAGCGTCGCCATGAACTCGGCGTGCCGATCCCGCTGGATGATTTGTGTTGCAATTGTCGCCGGCCGCAGGCCGAGCTTCTCGCAAACGTAACGCTCAATCCGTGGATCGAGATGCGCATGTGTGCCGACCGCGCCGCTCAGTTTACCGACGCGCACCCGCTCCAATGTTTGCGTGAGCCTCTCTCCTGCGCGCCCGAATTCGTCGAACATAAGCGCGAGCTTGAGCCCGAAGGTGATCGGCTCCGCATGAATGCCGTGACTGCGCCCGATCATCGGCGTCGTCTTGTAACGGCGGGCCTGCCCGGCAATCACCGCCCGGAGATCGCGCAGGTCCTCCAGCAAAATTCTTCCCGCCTCGCTCATCTGCACCGCGAGCGTCGTGTCTAGAATGTCCGAGGAAGTCAGGCCTTGGTGAATCCAGCGCGCCGCCGGGCCAACCGACGCCGCGACATTCTCGAGAAACGCAATCACGTCGTGATTCGTCCGTTTCTCGATCTCGTGAATCTCAGGGATGGAGAAGCGCGCACGCTCGCGGATTTGCTGCGCGTCGGCGCTTGGGATTTGGCCCAGCTCCGCCATGGCTTCGCAGGCGAAAGTTTCAATCTCGAGCCAGATCTCCAACTTGCGTTGCTCCGACCAGAGCTCGCGCATCGCGGCGCGGGAATAACGATCGATCACTGTCCAATCATAGGAAGCGACTCGCCCGCGGCAAAGCGATTCGTGGGAAAACAAAACGTCGCTCAAGCGAACCCGCCTGAGCGACGTCGTGAGTTGGTGGTTCGGTAAATTCTTAGCAGACCCGCGCTTTGGTGTAGCGGCCGTTATTTTCCACGCGCACCTGTCCGCTGCCGAGCAGATCGGCGACCGCTGCGACGGTTTCCTTCGTGTTTTTCGTGCAGGAACTTACCGCGAGGATAAGGTCGCCAAGCGAGAGTGTGGGCCGGGTCTTCAGGATTTGGGTATTCTTCTTCATATCAGAATGCATGTTTTTCAGCAGGATGGATGCCACGTCCTCAAGGTAGATAATTCTCCCTCTGCGACGTTCAAAAAAAGGCTCGTCGCGCGCCGCATTTCCCGAGCGCTGACGAACACTTCTGTATCGATCGTGAACAGCGGTCGTCATGCAACTGGCGCGCGGCTCGGCACTTTTTTGGCCGAAAGACGAAGCATCAAAATGTAGAGAATTGCGATCACGGCGATGATCAGCACGATCCAATGCGACTGCGTCTTGATGAAATTAAGCAGCGCATCGGGATTCGAAATCAAATCCGGCTGCACCCGATAAGCGCGCTCACCGAGATAGGCCAGCACGGCGCACCACACGGCCGAGCCAATGATGGTGGTCGCGCTAAAGACCCAGAAATTCATCCGCACAATCCCGGCAGGAATCGAGATGAGGTGCCGGATGACCGGCAGGAGGCGCGCGAAAAACACGCCGCCGGCCTCATAGCGCGCGAGCCAGATTTCCGACCGCTCCAGGTGATCGGCGCTGATAAAAAAATATTTGCCGAACCGCAGAATGACGGGCCGGCCGACAAGACGCGAGATCCAGTAGGTAATCGCCGCGCCGAGGTACGAACCAAACGTTCCAGCCAGAATGACGCCGGCAAAATTCAAGTCGCCCTGGGCGGCAAGAAACGCCGCCGGCGGAATGACGATTTCGCTCGGCACGGGCAGGATCGAGCTTTCCATCGCCATGAGTGCGATGATCGCAAGATAGCCGCCGTCCTTGACCCAGCTGAACCAAACTTCGAGTAAATGATGCATTTGAGATTTTCCAGTTCCAGATTCGGAATTTCACTAGCCGCGCCGCTGCGCCGGTAGTTGAATCGCAATCAAGCAATCCGCAAACCACTCGTTCATGATTTATCGGCGCGTGCTTCGCTATTACCGGCCCTTCCTCGCGCCGACCATTTTCGGGTTGGTGCTTTCGCTCCTCGGGATCGGCGTCAATCTCCTCAAGCCCTGGCCGTTCAAATTCATTGTCGATAATATCATTCCCGCCAGATCAGCATTTCGCGCCGCTCATCCGAATTGGCGCCTCTATCTTCCCCTCCTCTGCCTCGCAATGGTGGGCCTGCAAATAGCCTGGGGCCTGTTGAACTGGGTGACCAATTACCTTTTTGTGAAAATCGGATTGCAGGCGCTCTTCAAGCTGAGGAGCGATCTCTACACCCATCTGCAGCGACTCTCGCTCAAGTTCCACGACACGCGCCGGTCGGCCGATTCAAGTTTCCGCGTCGCTTACGACTCACAGGCGATTCAGACAATGTACAACAAAGGTTTCACCAACATCTTTGGCTCCCTTGTCACCCTCATTGGCGCCTTTGCCATCATGCTTTTGCTCGATTGGCAACTGACGCTGCTATCCTTAGGCGTGGTGCCTCTGATTATCGGCGCAATCTATTTTTTCGCCGGAAGGATTCGCCAGGAATCAACAAGCATCCAGGAGAGGGAGAGTGCTCTTCTCACTCAGACACAGGAGGGACTGGGCGCGATCCGAATGGTTCACGCCTTTGGGCGCGAAGATTTCGAGGTCGCTCAGTTTCGCGAACGAGCGCAGGAGAGTTTGAGCGCAAATCTTCGCCTCACGCTTACCTATGTGAACAGCGCGCTCGTGATCAGCACGATCACGGTGATCGG
>JAICXG010000173.1 GCA_025980625.1 Chthoniobacterales bacterium | reverse complement strand
GTGAATTTCACCAGCTTCCAGGCTTCGCGGCTTTCGCTCGCGCAGATTGATGATCCGCAGCTCGGCGGACCGAACGGGGACGCCGATGGAGACGGCGCAAGCAATCTCTCGGAGTTCCTTTCCCAGACCGAGCCTAACGATCCGGCGTCCGTCATTCACACTTCGCGTCAGCTCAACATCTCGACCCGCGAGAACGTCGGGAGCGGCGATGACGTGCTGATTGGCGGCTTCATCGTGAACGGAACGACAAGCAAGAACGTGCTCCTGCGCGCGATTGGTCCGTCGCTCTCGAATTTCGGGCTGAGCGGCGTCCTGCAGGATCCGATCCTCGAGTTGCACGACAACACTGGCGCGCTCATCACCTCGAACGACAACTGGCGCGACACCCAGGAAACGGCGATCGAGATGACAACCATCGCGCCGCAAGATGATCGTGAGTCGGCCATCCTCGCCACCCTCGACCCGGGCGCATACACCGCGATCGTGCGCGGGAAAAACGACACCACTGGGATCGCCCTCGTCGAAGCCTACGACCTCGACACCACTCCAGCGTCGCAGTTTGGCAACATCAGTACTCGCGGCAAGGTTGGGACCGGGACCGATGTCCTGATCGGCGGGTTGATTGTCTCATCCGAAGAATCGGGGCAGGCAAACGTGATCGTGCGGGCGCTCGGCCCCTCGTTAGGCGGGCTCGGCCTGGCAGGAGTGCTGGCGGATCCGGCGTTGGAGTTGCACGACTCGAACGGCGATCTCCTGGCGACAAACGACAACTGGCAGGAGACGCAGGCCGGCATCATCGACTCGACCGGGCTTGGTCCTGCTGATGCGAAAGAGTCGGCGATTTTTGCCACGCTCCCGGCCGGCCCGTACACGGCAGTCGTGCAAGGCGCAAACGGCACGACCGGCATCGGCCTGGTCGAGGTCTACAACATTCCCTAGAAATTGGCTCGCCGCCCGCGCGCCACCTGTCATCCTGAGCGCAGCGCAGCGGAGTCGAAGGATCCCGCGGAGCGACCGAGAAGCGTGGCTGCGAAAACGTCAGGCTTAAAGCTCTCGCCACGGAATCCTTCGACTGCGCTCGGGATGTTGAAGAACTGCTTTACTCGTTAGGCAAAATGATCACGCAGGCATTTGTGCTCGGGGCCGGTTTGGGCAAACGGCTGCGGCCGCTGACCGACGATCTACCCAAACCGCTCGTCCCGATTTTCGGAAAACCGCTCATCACCTTTGCCTTCGACCACCTGATCGCGGCCGGGGTGGAGTGGTTCGTCGCCAACACCCATCATCTGCCGGAGCGATTTTCCGTGTCGTTAGGCAACCGGCGTTATCGCGAGCGCCCGCTCACTCTTGTGCACGAACCCGTCCTGCTCGAAACCGGCGGCGGGATCAAGAACGCGGAATCGTTCCTCACCGCGGAAAATTTTTTCGTTTACAGCGGCGACATTCTTACCGATCTCCCGCTTGCCCCGCTCATCGAAGAACATCTGCGGGCGGGCAACGATGTCACGCTGGCGCTTCGTTCCACGGGACTGGCGACTGATGTCGCCTTGCGCGACCGCCGGGTGATCGACATCGAGAATCGACGGCGTCACCCCGGTAAATACGATTACGCCAACATCTCTCTCTGGAACCGGCGCGCTTTCGCCCGTTTTTTGTTCGGGCAAAAAATCTCTTTTATCCCGGTGTTGAGCGACTGGATTGGCGACGGCGGCAAGATCGGCGGCGTCGTGATCGAAGAAGGAAGCTGGTTCAACATGACTTCGCCTAACGACTATCTCGCCCTCCATCGTAACATCGCCGCCCAAAACTGGCGTCCCGACTTTCCGATCGAGCCGGACTGGCCGGTGCGCGTCGCGCCTGATGCGATGGTCGACTCGACCGCGCAACTTATCGGTTGCTCCGCCATCGGTCCGGCCTGCAATGTCGGAGCCGAAGCGCTGATTGAAGATTCGATTCTCTGGCCGGGAGCGCAAATTGCTTCTCGCAGTCGGCTGAAAGGTTGTATCGTCCGCACCCATCGCCGGGCGGAAGGGCCGCTCACCGACACCATCATCTAGATGATTCTTTCCGAAAACCTGCTGCGTCAGACGCGGCTCCGCTTCCCGCGTTTCGAGGAGGCGAAGGTCACGATCACACCGATCGAGAAGGGCGGCTCGGGGCGCAAGTTTTACCGGATTCAATTCTCGCCCGGGCAGTCCGTTGTCCTCGTGAAATACAGTCGGGAACAGGAGGAAAACGAGCGCTTCGTCGCGATCGCCCGTTTCCTCACCGCGCAGGAAATTCGCGCGCCCCGGATTCATTTTCACGATCCGGCCGAGGGCCTGATCTGGATGGAAGACCTGGGTGATCGCGACCTCTGGAGTTATCGCGAGGCGAGCTGGCCGGCGCGGCGCCCGCTCTATCAATCGGCGCTGGAGACGGTGGCAAAACTGCACCGGCTCCCCGAGACTGTGGTGAGACAGATTCAGCCGCACCTCTCGGCGCGATTCAACGAGGCGCTTTATCGCTGGGAACAGGGCTACTTTTTGGAACATTGTCTCGGCCGGCATTTCGGGATCGAGGGAGAAACGCTGCGTCAGTTAGCGGCCCTGCCGGCGCTGAAACAGATCGCGAGCCGGCTGGCGAAATTCCCTCGGGTGCTGGTGCATCGCGATCTTCAATCGCAGAACCTGATCATTCGCGAGGGCGAAGCGTACCTGATCGATTTCCAGGGCATGCGCCCGGGTCTGGCGGAGTACGACCTCGCCTCACTCCTTTACGACCCTTACGTTTGCCTAACGAGCAAAGAACGCGAAGAGTTGCTCCGTTATTACCAGGCAGACAACCCACCGTCGGATGACGCTTTTGCCGAAAAGCTGCGGCTTTGTGCGATGCAGCGGCTCATGCAGGCCCTCGGCGCCTATGGCTATCTCGGCTTGATCAAGGGCAAAACCGCTTTCCTCGAGCATATCCCTGCAGCCCTTTCTTCGTTAGGCACAATCGTTGCGCCAATCGATGGACTCGAAAAGTTGGGCACGCTGCTCCGCACGCTCTAGCCGGCCTGCCTCAATGCTCTGCATTTACGAGGAGCGCACGAAAGGATTGCCGCGGCGCTCCGCCCCGATCGTGGTGGGCGGCCCGTGGCCGGGCAGAACGGTGACGTTCTCGCCTAACGAGTAAAGCTTTTTCCGGATCCCGGCGAAGAGTAACTCGCCGTCGCCGCCCGGCAGGTCCCAGCGGCCGACCCCGCCCGCAAAAAGAACATCACCACCGATAAGCAGTTCGTGCGCGCGGGAGAAGAAACAAAGGCTGCCGGGGCAATGTCCCGGCACTTCGAGAATCTCGAAATTCATCCCGAGAAAATCGCGCGAAGGCGTCGCCTCGATCAGGAGATCAGGCTCGACCGGCTCGATCTCGAAGCCAAAGCCGAAGTCGCGAAAGAAGTCACGCTCGGAAATCATCGGCGCGCTCTCCGGATGGATCCCGACCGGACAACCGAACCGGCGTTTGATCCGGGCGACGTCCTGGATGTGATCGATGTGGCCGTGGGTGAGAAGGAGCAGCCGCAACTCTATTCGCTCGCTGACCAGCCAGGCGCAGGCGCCCTCCGGCGCGTCAAAGAGGATCCAGCCCTCCGGCGCCGCGAGCGCGTAGCAATTGGTTTCGAAAATTCCGCCGGTGAAACTTCGGTATTCGATCATCGTTTTTTCCTGCTCTTGCTTCTCATCCTGCTCTCATGAGAGCAAGCGCACCAATCAGAAGCAGGAGGAAGAGATCGCGGAACGGAAATTGCACGACCAAATCCAATCTGCATCCGAATCTAAATTTGAATCTTCCGCTTGGAGTGTGGTCTGATTCTTCATTCCAGGGTTGGTCTCGGGCGGGTTCCGTCACCTTGCGTTCAAATCGATTTCTGCGAGCTTTTGCGTCCTTTTATGAATAAATTTCTTCGCCGCTCCGCCGCGTTTCTGCCGGCCTTGATAATTGTCGCGTTGGCGGCGCAACCGGCCCGGGCGAAATCCGACGACGAGCAGGTCGCTCTCTCGGTCGGCCGTCTTCTCGAAGAAGGCCATTACACGCATCATCCGCTGAACGATGAGATTTCGAAGAAGATGCTCACCGGTTATCTCGAGATGCTCGATTTCAGCCATCTTTTCTTCACGCAAAAGGACATTGATAACTTCACCGCGAAATACGGCACTTCGCTCGATGATGATATCCTTCTCGGCAACCTCAAGCCGGCGCACGAAATTTTTAACCTCTTCCAAAAGCGGGTCGAAGACCGGGTCAAGAAAATCAAGGAGCTGGTGAAACAGCCGATGGATTTCAAGACGAACGACACCGTCCTGCTCAGTCGACAGAAAGCGCCGTGGCCGAAGGACGAAGCCGAAGCCGACGAGCTTTGGAAGAAACGGATCGAGAATGAGTTACTCCAGGAAAAACTGAGCGAGCACCCGATCGAGCCGGGTCCGAAACTGGTCGAGCGGCGATACGATCGGATGCTGCGTAGCATTCACGAGGAAGACAGCGAAGAGCAGGTGAAGCTTTTCCTCGACGCGCTCGCCCAGGCCTACGATCCGCACTCGGAATACCTGAGCGCAGCTGACCTGAAGAACTTCAGCATCAACATGGGCCTCTCGCTCGTCGGGATCGGTGCGATGCTGCGGAGCGAAGACGGATACGCGAAAATCGAGAGCCTCGTCCCGGGCGGCCCGGCGCAGACGAGCGGACGGATCAAGGTCGGCGATCGGATCAGTGCGGTCGCACAAGGGGCGAAGGATTTCGTCGATGTGCGCGATATGCGACTCGACAAAGTCGTCGAGCAGATTCGCGGGAAGAAAGGCACCAAGGTCCGCCTTCTCATCATTCCAGCGAGCGCGACCGATCCCTCGCAGCGCAAAACAATCGAGCTCGTGCGCGACGAAATTAAGCTGAAGGATCAGGAAGCGCGCGCCGACATCATCATTAAAAAAGACCGCAACGGCAATCCAGTGAAGCTCGGCTGGCTCACGCTTCCGTCCTTTTATGCGGATATGGATTCGCACAAGACGAGCACGACGAAAGATGTGCTCGCGCTGCTCAAGCGATTGAAGCGGGAAAAGATCGAAGGACTCGTGATTGATCTCCGGCGCAACGGCGGCGGCTCCCTCGAGGAAGCGATCTCGCTCACCGGGCTCTTTCTCAAGTCCGGGCCGGTCGTGCAGACAAAGGGCGCAAACGAGCGCGTCGTGATCTCGAATGATCCCGACCCGAGCATCGCCTACGACGGCCCGATGGTCGTCCTTACGAGCCGGCAGAGCGCGTCGGCGAGTGAAATTTTCGCGGCTGCGCTTCAGGATTACGGCCGCGCCGTCATCGTCGGCGACCAGAGCACCTTCGGGAAGGGAACGGTGCAGACGATTCTCGAGATCGGCCGCTTCACTTCGCTCCTCGGGACGCGCTCGCAGGATGATGGCGCGCTCAAGTTAACCATCCAAAAATTCTATCGCGTCGCCGGCGGCTCGACCCAGCTCCACGGCGTTACTTCCGATATCTTGCTGCCGACTTTGACCGATCTGCCGGAGTTCGGCGAGAGCGCCTTGAAGAACGCGCTCCCTTACGATCAGGTGCCCGCGGCCAGATACACCAAGTGGTCCGACTCGCATCCGCTCTTTCTCGATGAGCTGCGGGCACGATCCAGCGCACGGGTCGCGGCCGATCCGGAGCTTCGCTATGTCGAAGATGACATGGCGCGGCTGCGGAAGAAGATCGCCGATAACACGATTTCTTTGAACGAGGACATGCGCCGCAAGCAGGTCGAGGAGGAAAAAGCGCGCAAGGAAGAGCGCTCCAAAGAGCGGCTCGCGCGCAAGGAGGAAGAACCGTCGATTTACCGGCTCACCCTCGAGACGATCGATAACCCGAAACTCGAGCTCATCATG
>JAICXG010000208.1 GCA_025980625.1 Chthoniobacterales bacterium | reverse complement strand
GGGATCTCGGGTTTAATCATGAAGTGTTCGCCCCGGAGAAGCCGATTCGACATCCGCGTCCGGTCAGTCCCCTCATAACTCAGCTTGACCGAAACGACCCGCGGTTTGGGGGTGAAACCAACAGCTTTGAGCTCGATTGTTTCTCCTTTGACAAGGCGATCCCGCAGGTTTTGCAGCGCCAGAACAAAGCCAAAGCCGGCAAAGGTTTGACTCCTGGCTATCTCTACTTTCCCGGACGAGGTCTTAGGTCCTTCTTTCTCCTGTTTACGCGCAGTGGCTTTGCCAGAGGCAAAGTCAACCGTGTACTCACGCTGAAGCGCGTCGCCTCGAAGCTCGCGCCACGACGATTCCTTCTGAATAAGTTCCGAACCTTGTTCAAAGGCCGCTTTTTCCTCGATCCGTCGTCCCTGCCCTAAGTCGTAGCTGATTCGGATGCGCAGAACGTGGTCGTCGATATCCTGCAAAAACTCACCGCCGCCCAACTTCTTTCCAGTCAGCTCCCGCATGACCGGAAAGGCATGGGTCGCCCCCGATTGCTGCGGGACCGCTATTGCGAGGAGAGAGCCCGCGCCTGCCGCAAGCAAGAGGAGAAAACAGAAACCCGTTTTCACAAAGCTAAATCGCATTCCTCAAATCACATTCGCAAGCAGTTCAAGTCTTGGCGGGGCCGAAAAAGTAACAACGTTGTAACTATTAGCTTTGTCGGTTACGTGCCGTGAGTGTTAGGCGACCTATTACTCCCCGGGTGCTCAGTTAGCCGAGTGTCAACCGGGGGCAGTCTCAGCCTCGTTGGTCTGCTTGCGGCAGACTCACGTTGAGTTCCGTCCAGCTCCTGTCAGCACGTTGCAGGGAAATGTCGCCCCCATGGGCCCGGGCCAGTTCCCGCGCCGTGCTCAGACCCAGCCCGCTTCCAGCAACACGTTCGTCCCCACGGGCGCGATAGAAGCGCTCGAACAAGTGAGGGATGCGCTCCTTTGGAATACCCGCGCCGGTATTGCTCACGCTCAACTCCACCGAGCCATTGACCGCTCGCGCAACCAACCGCACCCGGCCGCCCTGCTGATTGTACTTGATCGCATTCTCGAGAAGATTCTGGGCAATCATGCCGACAAACACTCGATCGGCTTTGAGCGGCAAATGGGCGGAAACATCTGACTCCACTTCAAGCGCAAGCGGCTCAGCCAAGGCGCGCGCGTCGTCAAGCACGCCTTCGAGCAGCTCGCTCAGGTCGAACTGTTCCGGGTGAAGTTCGAGCCTCCCAGCATCGGCACGGGCGAGTAGCAATAGCGTATCGGCGACGGAATTCAGCTGGTGAATGCGATGGAGCAGACCCTCGGCCGTAGCTTGAATTCGTGGGTTATTCGCTTCGGCAAGAATTTCCTCAACCCCGGCGCGCAGGACCGCGATCGGAGTCTTGAGGTGATGAGACGCATCGGCCGAAAAACGCGCCGACTGCTCGAAGCTGCGTTGCAGTCGCTCGAAGGCGGCGTTAAGCACTTCAATCAGGCCCGCGATCTCGTCATGGGTCGGCGGCACCGGGAGACGTTGATCGAGCCGCTGCGCTGTGATCTGGGCCGCAGCTTTGCGAATTTCTTCGACCGGCGCGACCGCTTTCCTTGCAACCCAGGTGCTCCCAATCGCAACCACGATGAGAACTGTCGGCACCGCCACAAGCATTCCATTGAAAATGTCGCGCCCGATCTGATTGATTTCCCTGAGGTCAGCGCCGACCCGCAGAGTCAGACCATCGTGCGTAAACTCGCCCATGCGGATGCTGCGACCGCCGATTTTGCGAGTATGAAAAGTGCGAATGCCGTCGCTCGAAAGCGGCTCGAGCAGCCCTGGCGAAAGATAGAGCATCTTGCCCTGCGCGTCGGTCACCTCCACGAGGCGGTGCTGCAAGGCGAGCGGAACAAAGACTTCCTCAAAGAGCTGATTGCCACGGCTGGGATCGCGCTGGAAATGTTGGACATCGCGAAAAAGCTCGTGCGCGTCCAGCGTGAGACGGCGATCGAAGGCCGCGATCTCTCGATGGCGCATCACCGTCCAGGTAGTCGCGGCGCCGGCGAGAGTTGCAGCGATCGCAAGAAGAGCGGCATAGAGCGCGAGCTTCCAGCGCAGAGGCCATTTCTTCATGGTTCCTCGCGCATCGTGTAGCCGAGATGCCGCACGGTGTGGATGAGCGGCGGCGAGTCGATCTTTCGCCGCAGCCGGCTAATGAAGACCTCGACCAGCTTCATGTCGTACTCGTGTTCCCGCTCCCACACTTTCTCGCAAAGCTCGGTCCGGGTGAAGACCCGACCGGGCTCCCGCATCAGCACACGTAACAAGGTCAACTCGCGCACGGAAAGCTCGATCTTCCGCGTCCCGCGATGCAGCTCGTTGTTCGTCAGGTCGAGTACGAGGTCGGACAGTTCGAGTTTGATTGGCGCTTTCTCGGCGTAACGGCGACCTAACGCTATCACGCGCGCGACCAATTCCTGCATCGCAAAGGGCTTCGCGAGATAGTCATCCGCGCCGAAGGAGAGGCCGGCGACCCGATCGGTGACTTCACCGCGCGCGGTGAGAATGATCACGCGGCTGTCGACATGGGCTTTGCGCAAGCGGCGCAGAACTTCAAAGCCGTCGATCCCCGGGAGCATGACGTCGAGGATAATCAGATCAAAGCGCGACCGACTGGTCGCCGTAAGCGCGCTCTCGCCATCATGCAGGACGACTGCCTCGTGCCCGGCGTTGATCAAGGCGCGGGAGATATGCCGGGCGAGCCGGACTTCATCTTCAACCACGAGAATATGCATGGAATCTGGAAACGTTGTGCACCGCGAGGACGGAGCGCCGGCTATGATGCACCTTTACCACCGGCGGGGGCGAATAGGTAAAAGTTACATGCTTGTTACTTTTCATTCCCTGCTCATTGCCGACGAGAGTTTACCATCGTCTCCCAACTTGCCGACAAGTCATCTCATAGACAGCGCGTCATCCCGAGCGGAGCGCAGTGGAGTCGAGGGATCTCGTGAAAGTCACCTTAAAGCTTGCGCGCCGGGATCCCTCGACTTCGCTCGGGATGACAGGCTTTTTGGATTTATGAGGTGGCTTCGAGAACTGTCGGCACGCTTTCCCCGTTCGCAATCTACGACAGCGTTCTACATCGGGATTGATCTCTGCTAAACTACTCACCCGATGAACTGCCGAGTTCTGCTCCTTATAACAGGCGGCTGCATCTTAGGTACCTCCTGTTTCGGTCAGGCCACGGTCGAGGGCGTGGTCGCGCTGCCCGTGGGTCACGAGGCCCGGGTGATCAACGAACGCTATGAAATCGTGAGCGAGGCGGGCGTGCTCAAAACCGACCCACCGCGGGCCGTCGTTTACCTGGTGGGCGATTTGCCGAAGCCGGCCAGCCTGCCTACGAAAGCGATGTCACAGAAAGACCTCACCTTTCATCCGCGCCTCCTTCCGGTAGAAGTGGGAACGAAGGTCGAGTTCCCGAATCTGGATGACACCTATCACAACATCTTTTCCTACTCGCCGACGAAGCGGTTCGATCTCGGGCGTTATCCACCTGGGGAAAAGCCGACACCGTCGGTGGTGTTCGATCGGGCCGGTCTGGTCACGGTCCGCTGTGACATCCATGAGCACATGCGGGCTCTCATTCTCGTGCTCGACACGCCTTACTTCACGATCACTGATGCGCAGGGCCATTATCGGCTGGCGAATCTGCCCGCCGGAAATTTTACCCTCAAGGCATGGGTGAACAGCAAGACGACCCGACAACAACCGGTCGATCTCGCCCCGGGTGTGACGCGGCACGTCGATTTTCCGTGACTTTGCCTAACGAGACCAGGCCGGCCGGCATTCGCCGTTTCCGCACAAAGCTGTTTCTCACTCTGATGGTGTTTGTCGCGGTCGTCACTTCCCTGGGCATCTATTACGCCCAGCAGCGCGCGGCGGCCGATGCGCGCGCCGATTTACAGGGAGACTTTGAGCTTGAGATCGCGGCGCTCCATCGGCTCCAGGATCTGCGTTATGCGGCGGTCGCGGATCGCTCCAAGGCGCTGGCGCGCAACCCGCGCATTCACGCCGCGCTCGAAGACAACGCGCTCGATCTTCTCTACCCGAGCGCGCGGGAAGAGTTGCGTGATGTGATGGACCAGCCGGATCCGGCGCATGCGCCTTCGGCCGAAGCCTTGCACGCCAGATTCTATCGCTTTCTCGACAACCACGGCCGGCTGCTGGTGGCTCGGACGAACGACGCTGGAAAGCTTTCGCCTAACGAAGAAGCGCAGATCGCGCTGCCGAGCCTGCCGGAAATCATGCAGACCGGTTACGTCGTCCGGAATGACACCCGCGAAGAGCTCAGCGTCGACGAACTGATCGCCGTGCCGATTCGTTCGACCGAGACGAATGAAGTGATCGCCGCCCTCGTCCTCGGTTTCAAACCGGTCGAAACGATCGGGCGGGACCGGGCCCTGGGGATGACCAATGGGATTCTGGTGGATGGAAGGTTGCAACTCCCGACCTTCGACCAAGCCGCGGAAACACAAGTGGCCCGCCAGGTGACTACCGACCTGAGCGAGAAGAAAAATGGACGTGAAGAAAGTTTGCGCATAACCATCGAGGGCGTCCCGCACCTCCTTTTCTATAAACGTCTCAACCCGCAGTCAGCTTATCCAGCGGCTTACGAAGTATGTGTCTATCCGCTGGGCAAACTGGTCGCACGCCAGCGTCAATTGCGCACGCAAATCGTCGGCGCCGGCGGGCTGCTTCTGCTCGTTGGATTTGTCGTTAGTCAGTTCCTTTCCCGTCGCTTGTCACAACCGGTGGAAGAGCTGGCGGTTGTCTCAGAGGAAAATCTGGCTCAGCGCCAGCGCGCCGAAGCGGAGTTACAAAGCACGGCGGAAGAATTGCAGCGCTCGGCGCGATTCTCGGCCGACGCTTCCCATCAGCTCAAAAGCCCGATCACGGTCTTGCGCGCAGGGCTCGACTCGCTGCTCGCGCGGGACGGATTTCCGAGGGAAGTCTACGAAGAAATTTCCGAGCTCATCCATCAGACTTACCGACTCACCGGGGTAGTG
>JAICXG010000325.1 GCA_025980625.1 Chthoniobacterales bacterium | reverse complement strand
TGCACCATCTCGGTTTCGAGGCGCTGGCCACCACTTCGGCCGGGTTCGCCTTCAGCCGCGGCCGTGCCGATGGCGAGGTGCCGCGCGACGAGATGCTGGCGCACATCCGCGAGATCGTTGCCGCCACGCCACTGCCGGTGAATGCCGATTTTCTGAATGGTTTTGCCGACGAACCTGAAGCCGTCGCGGCAAATGTGCGTCGATGCATCGAGACCGGTGTCGCAGGGCTTTCGATCGAAGATTCGACCGGCAAAAAGGAGATGCCGCTCTATGAGAAGAGCCTGGCAGTAGAACGCATCGCGGCTGCTCGACGTGCAATCGATGACTCGGACGCTGGCGTCCTCTTGACCGGACGTTGCGAGGCCTACCTGGTCGGTGACCCGGATGCACGACTCAAGTCGCTCGACCGGCTCGGCGCCTATGCCGAGGCCGGAGCCGATTGTCTCTATGCTCCGGGCGTGAGCGAGCCGGAGGAAATCGCGGCGATTGTCAAAGCGGTCGCACCCAAGCCGGTCAATGTGCTTGTTTCCGGTTTTAATTCACAGCTCTCGCTTTCCCAACTCGCCGATCTCGGCGTGCGCCGGATTTCGGTCGGCTCCGGGCTCGCGCTCGCGGCCTGGGGCGCATTTACTCGCGCGGCGCGCCACATCGCGACGCAAGGCAGTTTTGAATTGCTTGCCGGCGGCGCAGCCTTCGCGGAGCTGAACCAGCTCTTCGGGCAAAGCGCCTAGACAATTGCGCGCGGCCGACGAAACGTAAGCGCCAAATGTTTGCTCCCGCCGATTACACACTGCGTCCCCTAACGAGGCAGGACGAACCGATCCTTTGGGAGATGCTTTACCTCGCTCTCCCGCGCTCTGGAGATGAGCCGCCGCCGCGTGACACCATGCAGCGCCCGGAATACGCGCGTTACGTCACGGGCTGGGGTCAGGAAGGCGATCGCGGCTTTCTCGCGCAGGAAAAACACGAGGGTGTGCTGCTCGGTGCGGTCTGGCTGCGTTCGTCGTTAGGCGCGGGCAAAGGCGATTCGCCGGCGGAGATCCCGTTCGTTGTGCGAGAGGGACATCGCCAGCGTGGCATCGGCGCTTCCCTCCTCACGCAAATGATGCGAGCCAATCCATCGCTTTACGCGGTCTTGCTTCACGTCGGGCCGGGGAGTCCGGCGGTTCGACTTTTCGAGCGATTCGGATTCAACTTCGCCGCGCAAACCGATCAGGGCGTCCTCATGCGGCGGGAGCTTTAGCAGGCGAACCGGGGTGACAGCGCTCAAGGACCGCGCGCTTGCGACTCTGCACGACTGGGTGCAATCGGAGAGTCTGCGCAAGCACTGTTACGCGGTGGCTGATTCGATGCGCCACTTCGCGCAGCAGCAGGGCGCCGATCCGGACCTTTGGGAGGCGGTTGGTCTGCTCCACGACATGGATTACGAGCGTCATCCCAACCTGGAACACTCGCCTAACGACGGGCACCCCTTCGTCGCGGCTGCCTTCCTGCGCGGACAGGGCTGGAGCGAAGAAATCATTCGTGCCGTCCTTTCCCACGCCGATTACTCCGGCGTCGAACGCCAGACGCCGCTCGAGAAAGCGCTTTACGCCGTCGATGAACTGAGCGGCTTTGTCATCGCGGTCGCGCGCGTCCGACCGGGCAAAAGCATTCACGAAGTGGAGCTCGCGGCGGTAAAGAAAAAGATGAAAGACAAAGCTTTTGCCCGTGCCGTGAATCGCGAAGATATCGTCCGAGGCGCGGCCGAGTTGCAGATGTCGCTTGACCGTTTGATCGAGGAAGTGATCGCTGCGCTGAAGCCAGATGCCGCCCGCCTGGGTCTGGCCGGAACAGCGGGCTGAGGGAACTTGTTTGGCCTAACGAATATAGGCGCCGCTTGGTTTTGAGCGCGAGCCGGGCAGCCAGTTGCTGATGCGGCGGGATCTTGGAATCCAGCTGCTCAGGCAGCGAGCTGTTCAATTTTCGCGCGGAGCGCCTGGACGCTGAACGGCTTGTCCAGCATCGCATCCACCGCCAGTTGCTGGTAGGCGGCGCGCACCTCGGTCGAAAGGTGGGCCGAGAGCACCATGATTTTGCCCGGGAACTTCCGCTCGCGCAGCTGGCGCACAAGTTCCACTCCGGAGACCCCCGGCATGTTGTTGTCGGTAATGACCACATCGAACGGCTGCGTCTCGTTCGCCATCGTGGCCAGCGCCGCATCACCATCGAGCGCGCTCGCCAGTTCGTAGAGGGGGCGCGAGAAAATAAAGCGCATCGATTGCGCGATCGCCGGCTCGTCATCGATCGCCAGAATTTTTAGCGGGCCACTCATAGCATTTCCGAAAAGTCTCTTCCTAACCCGAGCACCCGCCGTGCCCCCGGCGCGGCTTCAATTTCCCGCCCCTCCCGCAAACACCTGCGCCTCGCTCGCCAGCACCTCGACCGCACGGCGCAACTCCTCGACGTCGAACGGCTTTGTCAACATCAGGTCGACCGCCAGTTCGTCGTACGCCTGTCTCGTTGTTTCGTTCAGATGCGCTGACAAAACCGCGATCTTGCCTTCAAAGTCACGGGCCCGCAGTTCCCGGACTAATTCGAGTCCGGTCATGTTCGGCATTTTGTGATCGGTGATAACGATGTCGAAGTGTTGCGAGTCCGTTTCCATTTTCGCCAGCGCTTCGCGGCCATTCTCCGCGGTCGTTACCTTGCAATGCGGTCCGCACAAAACGAGTGCGAGAAATTGAGCTACGGCGGTTTCGTCTTCGACCGCCAGGATTCTCAAGCCGTTCTTCATCTTGCTTCAGATCAAAAAGCAAGAGTCAGGCCCGGTGAGGCTGCGCCGGAGATTTTTATTGC
>JAICXG010000101.1 GCA_025980625.1 Chthoniobacterales bacterium | reverse complement strand
TCTGATTTCTTCGCGATCTTTTCCGCACCCATCTTCTGGACTGGCGACCTTCCTTTACCCGTTAGGCCAGAAGGTGTGGGGCTCGAGGCGCCACTTCCTCCGCGGCGGAGGGCGGCGAGATTCTCAATTACCTCATCGAGCGTCGCCTGGCTGAGTGTCTGCACCGCTCTAATCACCGCCACCTCGAAATGCAGCTTTTTGTTAGGCGCCCATTTCATTCGACTTTCCGTATCGGCGAATTGCTCGATCAGCTCGAGCAGTCGGTTGGTTTCAATCAGGGCGGCCTCCTCCCCTAACGACGACTGTAATTCCGGGGCCGCTTCCGCCGAAAGCGCATCGGGCTTGACCTTGAAAACGAGAAGGTCGCGCAGGTGCGCGATCAGGTCGCTCATCAGCTTCATCATCTCCTTGCCCGCGGCCGCTTGTTCGTTGAGAAGCGTGAGCACCTCGGAGGTTTCGCCGCGCAGAATTCTTTGCGTAAAGTTCGCCACCGTCTGCTCGCTCGTTAGGCCAAATACCTCGAGGACATCGCGCTCCGCGATCTTTTCCCCGCAAAACGCCACCAACTGATCGAGCATCGACTCCGCATCCCGCAGTCCGCCATCGGCCGCGCGCGCGATCGCATGCGCCGCCGCCGGCTCCAGCGCCACCTTTTCGTTGCGCGCGATGTATTGCAGATGTTCGGCAATCAGGTTGGCGGGAATGCGATGGAGATCGAACCGCTGGCACCGGCTCAGGATCGTGGGCAAAACTTTTTGCGGCTCGGTCGTGGCGAAGATGAACTTCACGTGCTCGGGCGGTTCCTCGAGGGTTTTGAGGAGCGCATTAAAAGCCTGCGGAGTGAGCATGTGCACTTCGTCGATGATGTAGATTTTGTAGCGGCTCTTGGCCGGCGCGTAGCGCACGTTCTCGCGCAACTCGCGCACCTGTTCGACCCCGTTGTTGCTTGCGCCATCGATCTCGAGTACGTCGAGGCTGTTCCCGGCGGCGATTTCCTTGCAATTGTCGCACTGGCCGCAGGGCGTGGTCGTGGGACCGTGAATGCAGTTCAGCGCCTTCGCCAGAATCCTTGCGGTCGAAGTTTTCCCGATCCCGCGCGGCCCGACAAAGAGATAAGCATGGGCGAGCCGGTTCTGCTCGACCGCGTTCCTCAGTGTGCGCACGACATGCTCCTGCCCGACAAGGTCGTCAAAGGTCTGCGGCCGATATTTTCTCGCGAAAACCTGATAGCTCACGGCCCGAATCTAACGCCTTCGGCAGTCGGGCAAAATGGAAAAACCAGGCCGATTAATCCTGGACCTCGGAAACAGTTCCTGCGGAGGGACGCGCTTCCGCGCGTCCAAACTCCTGGTTAGCGATTCTCTACCAGCCGTGCGGCCGCAGCAGTGGACTCGAGGCGTGCGCTGACCTTCTGCAAGGCTTCCGCCTGCCTCCCCAGCGCTGACTTTAACTCCGCAAGTTCAGTCGCCTGTACCGCCAGTTCTTTGCCCTGCGCTTCGACTCTCTTGTGCTCCTTGAGGAACTCATTGAGCAACATCGCGTTGACTTCATCATACCGAACCGTGAGCGGCTTCCCGTCCGGCTCACGCAGAACAAGATCCGGATTAATCTTCGCTACATCTTCGGCCACCAAGCCAAATTGCGGAACTCGTTTTGGATCCAAGTCCTTTTTGTAACGGAAAGTCACCGGCTGCAGCGAAAAGATCGCTTCGCTTGCGTTGGCCATGGGCCTGATTCTCTCTTTATAGCGCCTCGAGGAAGCTCTTACGCCAAGCCGGCCATCATCCGTAATTCCGACTCCCGTGGCAACGGCGAGTCCCGACATTCTGATGCCCGCTATGTAGGTCGCAGTCTGGATTTCCTCGGTTCCGAGGCGCATCACGCCCGTTTCGCTCGCAACGCCGACGTTTCCGAGATCGATATTATTACTGCCGTTGATGTTGCTGCCGGCAGAATCCCCTAAAGCAATATTATTACTTCCACTGTAATCTGCGAACAGTGCATGGTGACCAAAGGCAGTGTTAGAATCCCCAAACTGATTGTTGTAGAGCGCTCCAGATCCTTCTGCAGTATTGTAGTCTCCGTGATTATAGAACAGAGCATTAAACCCGGTCGCAGTATTTTCGTTGCCATCAGCATTGCCGTTCAAGGCCTGCGTTCCGGTCGCAGTGTTATAATTGCCCGTAATATTGATTTGCATTGCAAGGTAACCACTGGCTGTGTTATAGCTGCCGCCTGAGTTATTTGCCAGAGCGAAAAAGCCGCTGGCCGTATTGGCTAGCCCGTTGCTGTTGTAAAGAAGTGCGCCTCCTCCGATCGCGGTGTTGTCACTTCCGCTCGTGTTGAGGCGGAGGGCGATAAAACCAAGCGCAGTATTGCCCCCACCGGTCGTATTATCTTGCAAGGCATAGCTGCCAGCGGCGGTATTGATTGTTCCCGTCGAGTTACTGGTTAAGGCCATGTTGCCTATCGCGGTGTTGTCGTAACCGGTCGTATTTTTGTAGAGCGCTTGGAAACCGACGGACGAATTGCGCCCCTGACTGTTCGGGTCGAGACTAAACAGTGCATCTTCCCCTTCTGCGGTATTTTGATTTGGATAACCGCCATCCGGCGGCGGATCGACCGCGAGCGCAGTGCCGATGCAAGTGAGTGAGGCCAGGAGAATCAGGTAAGTAGTCTTCATACCTGCCATTGTCTCAAAACGGGTGCCGGCTGACTAGCCTGAAACGAGTCAATGTAACAGGCGACGCCGACTCTCGGCAGGATGGCGCAAGGGTCCAGTGCGGCAATCGGGGGATTCGTCCTGCGGCGAGCCTGCATAAACCGCCGCGCAAACAGGGACGGGACAGCGCCTCTCCCTCCAACCTCACCTATTGCGTCCTGGATTATTTCCTCGACAGCGCCCACCGATTTTGTTTCGCTCGGCTTTGATGCATCCAGGCTCCCTTTCTCGCTCCGTCGGGCATTTCTGCCTCTGCCTTGCCTTCCTTCTCCTCTCTGCTACCGCCTCACTCGGTGATTCCGGGACTTGGCTGGCGAACCCGATGGATAACAACTGGAATAACCCGGCTAACTGGTCCTCCGGGACGGTTCCGGGGCCTTTCGATACTGCATCGTTTGCAGGCTCCACTGTCACCAACATCGTGATCAGCTCAGGCGGCTTAGTCGAGGAATTCATCTTCCAAGAGGCCGCCGCCGCTTACACCATCACAGCCTTGCCCGGGGTTAACTTCTCCTTGAGAATCGGCGTCGAAAATGAGTCTCCCGTGCAGGAAAACTTTTTCATGGCGGCGGATGGCAACGCTTCCGGCGGCTTCACTTTCGAGGACGGGGGATTTATCGCCGGACCGGTGACCTTTACACAAGAAGGCGCCAATGTAGCTGGTGGAAGCGTCGGCTATGTGGCTTTCCAGGGTGTTTTCTCTCTCACCGGCCCCGGTAACGCCACTTTCCACAACCTGGCTTCCTCTGTTTCGGGCGGTGCCGGCGGTCAGACCAATTTTTATTACAACGCCAGTTCGGCCGAGGACGCGACGATCATCAACGATGGGGCGACGGTGAGTGGCGCAACTGGTGGCGCGATTTACTTTATACAAAACGAACCGAGCGCGGGCAACGCCACTTTCATCGCTAATGGCGGAAGCAACGGCGGCGGCGGCGGCAGTATCCACTTCGATTATCATTCGCGCGGTGACACCGTGCGCCTGGAGCTCTTCGGCAATGGCTACATGGATATGAGCACCCATGGCGGCCCTAGCCTCTCAGTCGGTTCGATTGAAGGAGATGGGCAGATCTATCTTGGAAAAGCGACCCTGATCGTCGGCACTAACTCACTGAGCACGACTTTCTCCGGCGTCCTGCATCCCGGCGGGCCGGCTGGCGATAGCGGTAGCGGGACACTGAGCAAAACCGGGATTGGCACCTTGTCTCTAACAGGCGCTAACCTTTACACGAACGGGACGACAGTCACTCAAGGCAGCTTGATTGTGAGCAACAAGACCGGGTCGGGCACCGGCACGGGACCGGTAAACGTCAACGCCGGCACCTTGGGCGGGAGCGGGATCATCGCCGGAGCGGTGACGATCGGCACCGGGAGCGGGACAGGTGCATTTCTGACTCCGGGAATCGGGACGAACAAGCAAGTCACCCTCACGATCCAGAGCGCACTCACCTTCAACTCCAATGCGACTTACACCTACACCTTCAAAGGCAGCAAAAGCCGGGTGCAAACCGACCTGGTGTTAGCGAACGGAGTAACCATCACCGGCGGCGCGATTGCGATCAGCTCCAGTAGTCAGAATCGGTTGCGGCGCGGGACGGTCCTGACCGTAATAAGTAACACGAGCGCGAACCCGATCAGCGGCACCTTCAGCAACCTGCCGGAGGGCGCGATCGTAACTGTGAAGGGGAACAATCTCCAAGCCAGCTACGAAGGTGGCGACGGGAATGATCTCACTCTCACGGTCGTGCCATGAGCGGGTGCCGCCCCGACCTGCTTCGACAATGCGGCAGCGATGTTCCCGCGATCGCGACTTGGAATCTAGGCTTGACGTGCTTGCGTGGTCCTCGGTAAAAGGGCGTCAGTGGTGCGGCTATCAAATGGCCAAGCAGAAAACAGCTTACGAGAATGAACAAGCAAATCGACGCGGCAACTGAAACCCATGTTATTAAAGGCGCACCTTACTTACTCCTGCTCGTCGTGGGCACAGTCACGGCTTTTGCAGCTCCCAAAGATCCGGCCCGGGTTTCGGCCAGGACTTTGAGCTTTGCAGAGCGCGTTTCCTATCAACGAGCGATCGAAGAGGTTTACTGGCAGCACCGGATCTGACCGAGGGAGAACTTGAATCCGAAACCGTCGCTGGATGCGGTGATATCTCAGGCGCAGCTGGAAAGAAAGGTCGAGGATTATCTGCGCGAGTCGCAGGCAGTGGCAGATTCCCACCAGCAAGGGATTACTGCCGAGCAACTGCAGGGTGAGATAGATCGGATGGCGCAGCACACCCAACAGCCGGAAATGCTAGCCGAACTTTTTGAGGCTCTCAACAATGATCCTTTTTTGATTGCCGAGTGCCTGGCCAGACCTTTGTTATCCGAGCGAATGACGGCCGACTTGCACCTGACACGGTCCAAGACCGCAGTAGCGAGGCCGAAGGTAACGCCAGCGGCGGAAATTAAGTATACCCTGCCAACAATATGGGATGGGGCGAGTGGATGCATCGACGATACCTGGGCAGCGACGAGTACCATGAACGTGCCTCTCGCTCGATATGGCCATACCGCAGTGTGGACGGGCAGTGAAATGATCGTGTGGGGTGGATCTGATGGCAAAATGGTGTTGAATACCGGAGCCCGATACAGTCCGAGCACAGACAGTTGGACAACCACCAGCACCAGTACGGCGCAGGCCCGATACTTTCACACGGCAGTGTGGACGGGTACCGAGATGATTGTTTGGGGCGGGGAAACTGACACTGACCCTTTTTATTTAAATACCGGCGGGAGATACAATCCTGGCACTGACGATTGGACAGCTCTCAGCACCACGAATGCGCCCTCTGCTCGGTATGATCATACAGCGCTCTGGACTGGCAGTGAAATGATCGCCTGGGGTGGCTTCTCGCCTTATGGTTTGCTTAATACCGGCGGGAGATACAATCCTGAAACAGATAGTTGGACAGCGACCAGCACCACGAACGCGCCGTCGAAGCGAGAACATCACACAGTCGTGTGGACCGGCAGTGAAATGATTGTCTGGGGTGGGATCCTTTCCGGCAAGGGAAGCACCGCCGGAAGATACAACCCGAGCGCGGACACTTGGACGAGCGTTAACACCACCGACGCTCCTTCCAATCGAGAAGGTCACACAGCAGTGTGGACCGGCACTGAAATGATTGTCTGGGGCGGGGATGCGAACGGGTTCTACCAGAGCAGTGGCGGAAAATATGACCCTGTTACGGACAGTTGGACAGCCACCAGTAAGACAAACGCGCCTGAAGCTCGCAGCTATCACACAGCGGTGTGGACCGGAAGCGAAATGATCGTCTGGGGCGGGAATGGTGCCGTGCCGTTGAATACCGGTGGCAGATACAATCCGACTACGGATAGCTGGACCGCCACCAGCACCACCAACGCGCCTCCTGGCGCGACTTACCCGACGGGAGTGTGGACCGGAGAGCAAATGATTGTCTGGGGCGGCGAGGTCGGCTATAACACTGGGTTAGACACCGGCGGGCGATACTGCGCGAGTAATGCCGGACCCATCACGCTCCGCGCCCAAAAGGAAAAAGTTCAGGGAACAAATACAGTGCGTCTCAGCTGGAGCGGCGCGACCTCGGAGAACATCGACCTCTACCGCAATGGCGTGGTGGTCGCGACTACGGCCAACGATGGGTCTTATGATGATTTCACCGGCGACACAGGCCGAGCTGAATACAGTTACATGGTGTGTGAAGCTGCCACCTCGACTTGCTCCATGGACGTGGTAGTGAGGTTCTCGCGATAGAGACTGGCACCTTCAGCAACCTGCCTGATGGCGCGATCCTGACTGTGAACGGAAACAATCTCGAGGCCAGTTATGAAGGCGGGGACGGGAATGATCTCACTCTCACGGTCGTGCCTTAAACCTCTCGAAAAGCTCCAATGAAAACAAACCTCACGCTCGCAATTCTAGCTCTCGCTTGCAATGCCTACGCCGGCAGCGCGACATGGAATCTTAACCCAACGAGCAATGACTGGAACCTTGCCCAAAACTGGACACCGCAGACAATTCCCAGCAGCACCACGGATGTGGCAACGTTTCAGGCATCTAACATCACAAATCTCATCTGTGGAGACGCGCCAGGTGGGGAGGGCACAAGTACCATTGTCGGCGAGATTGTTTTCGCGCCTGGAGCAGGTGCTTATACGATTACGATTACGCCAGTCTTCGATAACGGCTTCCCTTCGATCATGGAGGTTCACGAAGGGATCACGAACAATTCGGGCAAGGTGCAGCAGTTTGTAATGGCCAATTCTGGCACGACTATATCATCGGCTCGCCTTTATTTTATGGGTTCTGCTAACGCTGGACTAGATATCGTCGCGACTAATCAAGGCGGTGCCGTGAGTGGCGTGTATGGAGGATTCACCCAATTTTTGAATACTGCGAGTGCGGGAAGCGCGACCTTTATTAGCAATGGCGGTTTGGTAGTGGGTGCCCACAGCGGCTTTACCAGCCTCTTGGACGAGTCCGGCGCCGAGAGCGCGACATTCATCAGCAACCCGGCTGAGGTAGCTGGTGCTGATGCGGCCTTTACGGATGTTGAAAGCAGCGGCAACATTGGCACTTCTACCTTTATCGCTAACCCGGCCAGTGTGCCGGGTGCTGAAGCAGGCCGGGTCTATGCAAGCTACGCAACGGCTGCGGGCGCGAGCTTTATTGCCAAGGGCGCGACCGTGGCCAATTGTGAGGCTGGCCAAATCTACACCTACGGTCTGAGCGGTTATGCGACCTATACAGCCGAGGGTGGCACCGGCAGCGGGAGCGAAGGAGGGTTGATTGATATTTTCAGTTTGCCGCCTTCCGTCCAGACATTGGTGGTAGCCGAACCTGGAATAAACGGCGGCTTGGGCGGAAACATCCTCGTTGGAAACGAGGCGCCGGTCGACCTGGCTCAGTTCCAGGTCTTCGGCAACGGCACTCTGGATTTAGATCTCGTTATCCAGTCCGCGATCACCATCGGGTCGTTGTCCGGCGATGGGAACGTCTTACTCTCTGGTCAGACGCTGCGGATTGGCAATAATAACCTGGATACAACATTTGCCGGAATCATGCAGGGAAGTGGCGGGGTAGCCAAACTGGGCAGTGGCAGTCTGACATTGTCTGGAGCCAACACCTACAGCGGAACGACGGAAGTGGCGGCCGGCGCGCTCCTCCTCACTAATCAATCCGGCTCGGGGACCGGCAGCGGTGCCGTCAAAGTCAAAAGCGGCACACTCGGCGGGAGCGGGATCATTGCCGGAGCAGCGACGATCGGTAGCGGGAGCGGGACAGGCGCGTTTCTCGCCCCGGCCACCGGGGGGAAGAAGCAACTTACCCTTACGATCCAGAGCGCGTTGACCTTTAACTCAGACGCGACTTACACCTACACCTTCAAGGCGACGAAGAACCAATCGCGCACCGACCTGGTGATTGCCAACGGAGTCACAATCAACAGCGGAGCGATGTTAAACCTGAGCGGTCAGACACAAGGCAGCCTAAAACAGGGTTTGACCCTGACGGTAATCAGTAACACCAGAGCGAACCCAATCAGCGGCACCTTCAGCAACCTGCCTGATGGCGCGATCGTGACTGTGAACGGAAACAATCTCGAGGCCAGTTATGAAGGCGGGGACGGGAATGATCTCACTCTCACTGTCGTTAGGTGAGAAAGTAGAAAGTCGGACATAGAAGTAACGGCTGGCTTTCGCGATTTGCGAGCCCGGCCTCGGCTGCGGGATTGAACGGCGTGTCCCTCCGCTCAATCTCCGAGGCAGATCGCACCGAGCAAGCGGCAGATATCGGTTGCATGGATCACACTGGGCGCTGAGCCGAGCCGATCGGCAATGAGCACCGGGTGGTCTTCGGTCCGCTCCGGGATGCGGCCGTGTGACCCCTTTACAAGCGTCGGATCGAGCGGGATAACTTCCAGCAGGCCGCGAACACCTAGCTTCTTCTTGAGGAGAAAGGCCGCGATCCGCGCCGCCGGGACTCTAAGGTTCGGATCGATAAACAGTTCGACCGGGTCGTAACCGATCTTGCGATGGATATCGACGGTGCGCGCGAAGTCGGGCGCGACTGCGTCATCCAGCCAGTAATAATAGGTGAACCAACTGCGCGCGTCGGCGATCGCGACAAGGTCACCCGCGCGCGGATGATTGATGCCTAACGACGCCTGTTCGGTGCGGTCCAAAACTAACTCAACGCCTTCCTGAGATAGCACCGCGCTCCGCGTTTCCTCCAGCAGGTCCGGATCGTTGACATAGACGTGAGCTATCTGATGATCAGCGACAGCGAAAACTTTGCTTGCCCCGCAGTCGAGCATCTCCAGCCCGAGCTCGTCTTTGATCGCGATCCAACCGCGCTTCCGAAATATGCGGTTGAGCGAGATGGGATGATCGACTGGTGCGATTCCGTACTCGGAGAGAATGACCAGCTGGATATCGCGCCCTTGAAAGAAAGCGATCAGCTCGCCTAACAAATCGTCGAGTAATTGCAGATCAGTGGCAATCCTAGGGTCGTTAGGCCCGAGCTTTTGCAGGTTATAGTCGAGGTGCGGGAGATATACCAGACTCAGTGTCGGCTGATACCGCTGCTCGATCCATTTGGCCGAGTCTGCGATCCATTGCGATGACTTGATCCCGGCACCTGGCCCCCAAAAGCTGGGAAACGGAAATTCACCCAGCTCTTTTTTGATTTCGAAGCGGATATCGAAGGGCGCGGTGTAAATGTCGAAGAGCTTCCGGCCATCGGCGGGATACATCGGCCGGGGAGTGATCGAGTAATCGGCGCTGGAATACATGTTATACCACCAGAAAAGCTGGGCGCAGGTGAAGCCGGGAACCTGCGCGCGCATTTCTTCCCAGAGCTTGCGACCGCGCACGAGGTGATTGGATTGCTTCCAGAAATGCACCTCCGCGAGGTCGCGATCGTACCAGCCATTGCCG
>JAICXG010000263.1 GCA_025980625.1 Chthoniobacterales bacterium | reverse complement strand
GCGCCCGCATCGTTGGGCCAGCCGTGGCTGGGTTCCTCATGGCGAAGGTCGGGATCGCGCTCTGCTTTTTCATCGATGGCGTGAGCTTCTTCGCGGTGCTCGCCGGGCTTGTCATGATGCGGTTGCCGCCGCACCAATTCCCTTCGGCGAGCGGTGGCGCGCTCGCCCAATCGCTCGAGGGTTTTCGCTATGTCTGGAACCATGTGCGCGTTCGCACGATCATGGCGCTCTTTGCGATCGTCGGCATCTTCGGCTGGTCCTATTCAGTGCTGATGCCGGCTTTCGCGCAGGATGTTTTGCACCTCGGTTCGCAGGGTTACGGTTTCTTGTTAGGCGCAAGCGGCGTCGGGGCGCTGGCCGGCGCCCTAACGACAGCGGCTTTTGGCACCAGCCTTAGCCCGCGCACTCTCGCCTTCGGCGGCGTCTGGTTGTTTTCAGTCATGCTTTTGATCTTCTCCTTCAACCGCAACCTGACGATCGCGATGCTTTGCCTGGCCGGGGCCGGTTTCGGGATGATGCTTTTCTTTTCCACCTCGAACACGACCGTGCAGACGATCGTGCCCGACGAAATGCGCGGCCGGGTGATGGGTATCTGGTCGCTTATCTTTGGCGGGATGATTCCGTTCGGAAGCCTCGAAGCGGGCGCGGTCGCGCATTATGTCGGAACGCCGGCAACCTTCGCCGTCGGCGCAATCGTCTGCACGATCGCGGCTTTGGTCACCCTCGTGGTCGTGCGGCGACGGGACGCGCAGCTGGCGGGCCGCGCCTAACGAATCACGCAATTAGAGTTGCAGATGCGTCGCGATCCAAAGAACGGCGACAGCGAGCGCGATCACCAGGACAACGAAAAGAAGCCGGCCTTCGCGCCGCTCTTTGCGGAGCGCGCGGCGCCGGCGCGGACTCGACCGGATGGTTTCGCTGAAGCGTTTGTCGTTGAGCGCGATTGAAACATCGAGCCGTTCCCGGCCTTCGCTTGCTCGCTGCAAGAGTTCTTCGCGCTCCCGGCGGGATATTTCCTCGGCCACCCGCGGCGCGTCCTCGATCATGCGCTGAAGATCCTCCATCTGCCTGCGCAGATTCTGCTCGAGGCGGGCGAGTTCCTGCTGCTTGTGATCGAGCGGCGTGTCGCTGCGGGCGCGTCGTCGAGCCATGCGCCTAACGAGCCGGGCCGCTCATCCAGAAAAAAATCACGAGCGCGATCAAGCCGAGGATGATCAGCGGCAAAGTGAAAGCGAAGCCGATCTGGAGCCATTGGCCAAAGGAGTGCGCCATGCCGGGGCTCTCGAAACCGCTCGTCGTTTCCGGTAACGGCACCATCTCGTTCTCGTCCGTGTTTGCCTGCAAACGACTGCGCTGCTGGCTATATTCTGTGCGGGCGTCGTCAACCGTGCTCAGGGCGCGGCTCAACTCCTTGTTCAGGTCGCCCGGGTTCCAGGAGCGGGGATCGATCGCTTCGAGCAATTCGAGATGCTGGGCAAAACTCTCGCGGGTCGCACGTAATTGCTCCATTTTTTTCTGCGCGTCGTAGGCTTCGCGCTCGAGTACGACCAACGAACGCGTCAGCTTGTCCGTCATCTCGGCGCGGCCGCGCTCGAGTTCCTCCTGACGGCGGCTCAGCTCTTCCAGCTCGCGTTTTTGTTTCTCGATTTGTTCCTGCTGGCGCTTGAGGGCGAGGAGTTGTTCCTGCGCTTTCTGGACCTGCGAATCGAGGTGTTCGGCGCTGACATTTTCGGTTTCGCTCAGCTCCAGCATTTGTTCCATCGGGCGGATGCGATCAGGCATGACTTGTGGTTCGGCGACGTTACGCCGGGGATATTAAGTAGGTGCGAAAAGATTGCCACAAATTTCAGTGCAGCGTCGCAAGAACCCGGAGCACAAACGCTCGCCTAACGACCCGGCATCATCTCGAGCAGGAGCCCGCGGAAGTATTCCGTCTCCGGAATCGTTGGCAGCACCGGATGATCGAGCGCCTGGTCGAAACGGCGCAGGCGGCGGGCGGAACGACGGGCATCGACGAGCGCATCCGCGATCGTTTTTTCGAAAATCTCGGGCCCGACGTGATGCGAGCACGAAAAGGTCGCGAGCAATCCGTTAGGCGAAAGCAGCATGAAAGCGCGGACGTGCAGTTCCTTGTAGCCGCGGAGCGCGCCTTGCAGACCGCCTTTGGTTTTCGTGAACGAGGGCGGGTCGAGGATGACGAGATCGAAGCGCTCCTCCGCTTTCTCGGCGCCGCGAAGAAATTGAAAGACGTCCTGCTCGACCCAGCGGACCGAGAGTTGATTGCGGGCCGCGTTCGCCTGAGCCGCGCGAATCGCTTCGCCTCCGACCTCGACGCCAATCACTTCGCGCGCCCCGGCGCGGGCGCAGGCGAGGGCGAACACACCCTGGCTGGTGAAACAATCGAGGACGCGCCGGCCGGGCGCATGTTGTGCGACCAGCTCATAGTTAGGCAATTGGTCGAGATAAAAACCGGTCTTCTGCGAATGGAGGAGATCGATCTGCAATTTCAAACCCGCGATTTCGATCGCGAGTTCGTTAGGCAATTCGCCCAGCAAGAGGCCGCTCTGCAATTCGAGGCCTTCGGCCCGGCGAACGGGCGCATCGTTCCGCTCGATGATTTGGAGCGCAGCCGAAGCAAGCGTGGTCTCCAGCGCCCTAGCGATCAGCTCCTTTCGCTGGTCCATCGCCAGGGTGAGCGTTTGCAGGACAAGGCTGTCGCCGTAGCGATCGACGATCACGCCCGGGAGACCGTCGCTCTCGCTCCAGACCAGGCGACAAAGTCTCGGGTTCAAGCCGCGCCGCGCCCGATATTCAATCGCCTGCGCGATTCGACGCTGGAAAAAATCGAGGTCGAGGTCCTGTTTGCGGCGGGAGAAACGGCGCGCCACGATTTGCGATTTCGAGTTGTAGATTGCACTCCCGATCAGGTGATCGCGCCCGTCCTTGAGCGAAATGACATCGCCGTCGTTAGGCCGGCCGAAGAGTTTCAGGACTTCGCTCCCGAAAACCCAATCGTGCCCGTGCAGAATGCGAGCGCGCGGTTTTACGACCAAACCGGCCATAGCTTCCACTGAGGAACAACGCGGCCCGGAGAGCAAGTCCCCCCTCGTGCTCCTGCCCGTAATCGTGCTCGTGCTCGAGAACGCCCATTCGCCATGCTCTTCCGAGCACGAGCACGATTACGAGCACGAGCAGGAGGAGAAACACCTTGCCCCTGACGACGATCTCCGACCAGTTTGCTTTCCGATGATCGGGCCGTCTGCAAAGCAGGCCAAGGGCCGGCCCGGATTCCCACTGGCAATGGCGGCAACCTTGCCTAAGAGTACCAGGCTAACCCGATTGTCTTAACGTCATATTTCGCTGCGTGAATCCGACTCCTGTTGCACCTGAACCCGGCGCCCCGGCGGGCGTTGCCAATCCCAATCCGTCTAACGAACGTGCCGATCTCCGGCCGGAAAGTATCGATGACGCCGTTATTCGCCTCGCCGGCAACTCGCAGGACGGCATCCAGAGCGCGGGCGCCTTTCTTGCCCGACTCGCCGGACGCAGCGCGCAGGATGTGATGACTTACATGACCATCCCGGCCACGATCTCGGGCGGGCCGTCCATTTTCCAGGTCCGCATCGGCTCGGGCGAAGTGCTCTCGGCGGGCGACGAAGCCGATTTTCTGGTCGCTTTTTACCAGCACAGTTATCAGGACCACATCGACTTTCTTCGCGAAGGGGGCGTGCTTCTTTACGATTCGGATAACGTCGAGCCAAACCTCGAGGATAAACGCTACGTGTATGTCGGTGTCCCGATCACCGGCCTAACGATCGAGGCGCTCGGCGGCACGGCCAAGGACAAGGGCAAAAACATGTTTGTCCTGGGGCTGATCGCGAAGATCTTCAACCTCGACACCGAGAAGCTGAGGAAACTCATCAGCGAGAAATTTACCGGCAAGGACGAGAGCGTCGTGAACACGGCGCTGATGGCGTTTCAAGCCGGCTACGGCTATCCGGT
>JAICXG010000313.1 GCA_025980625.1 Chthoniobacterales bacterium | reverse complement strand
GTTCTCTTCGACCACACCATGCGCTGCCCAAAGTGCGGAAATCGCGACGACAAGGTCATCGATTCGCGTCAGTCGCGCGACAGTTCCAGCATTCGGCGCCGCCGGGTTTGCCTCGCCTGCTCGTTCCGGTTTACGACTTACGAGGAGATCGAGCGGAGCGATCTGCGCGTCATTAAACGCGATCGGCGCCATGAGATTTTCGATCGGCGCAAGCTCGTCAACAGCATTGCGAAAGCGTGTGAGAAACGTTCCGTCAGCCTAACGACACTGGAGCAAACAGTCGACGATATCGTCCACGACATTCAGACAAGCGGCCGCGAAATTACGTCCTCGGCAATCGGGGAGAAGGTGCTGGAGAAATTGCGCGAGATCGATGAGGTCGCGTATCTCCGCTACGCCTCAGTTCATCGTCATTTCGAGGATGTCGATCAATTTGTCGATGAGATCCAGGCGCTCGGCCGCCGCATCAAACCGAACGCGCAGCAACCCGAGTTGTTTACCGAACCGCTGAATAATGGTCGCCTTTAAAGAAGAGTTTCCCTACCTCCGCTCCGAGTCCGGGCAGCTCTTCGAGTTCAATCGCGACTGGCTCCACGACGCGATTACGCAGGCCGCGGATCGCGCCGGATATCCGAGTTGGTGGCTGACCGAACATGTCACGGAGAGCATCGCGTTTTATCTGCGGCTGCGGAACGACGAATCGGTTGTCGCTTTCAGTCAGCTCAACCAAACGGTGCGTTACGTTTTGAAAGTGATCGGCTACAAGGAAATCGTGCCGTACTTCAAGCCGGCGCCGCCGCCCATTTCTGTCTCACTCTACGACGTCGCGGAAGACGCCGGCGCCGGCTACGAGCTGGCGTTTTTCGATCTGCTCGAAAAACGAATCGAGGCGATCCTCGTCACTGGCGCGCGCGACCTGCATTTCTCGGGACTCCAGCCGGCGATCAAATATCTTCGCGGCGCGAAAGCCTGGTCGCGTGGCTGCGATGCGCTGCGCGAGGAAGTCACCTGTTTCATTCGCGAAAAAATCTGCGGCGGGGCCGGGACGAAAGAGCTTAACTGCTCGATCCGATGACGATCTTCGAAAAAATCGCGGCGCGCGAAATCCCGGCGAAAATTATTTACGAGGACGGCGAGGTGATCGCCTTCCATGACGTCAATCCGCAGGCGCCGGTGCACGTCTTGGTCGTCCCGAAGCGCGCGATCTCGCGCCTGGCGGAGGCAACTGAATCGGATCAGGCGTTGCTCGGCAAGCTGCTCCTGACGACGGCGAAATTGGCGCGCGATCTCGGGATCGAGAAGAGCGGTTACCGCATCGTGATCAACAGCGGACGCAACGCGGGCGAGACCGTGCCGCACCTGCACGTCCACTTGTTAGGCAAACGCGCTCTGAGCTGGCCGCCCGGTTAGGTTCGTTAGGCGGCGAGCTGCGGAGCTACATCCCCATGATCTGATAACCGCCGTCGACGTAGATCACCTGCCCGGTGATCGCCGCCGCGCCATCGCTCGCGAGGAAGAGTCCGGTTTGACCAAGCTCGGCCGGGTCGCAGCTGCGCTTGAGCGGCGCGCGCTCCTGATAGTGCTTCAACATCGAAGAGAAACCGCTGATCCCGCGCGCGGCCAATGTCTGGACCGGGCCGGCGGAAATACAGTTCACACGAATTTTTTTTGACCCGAGATCGTAGGCCAGGTAACGCGTGCTGGCTTCAAGGCTGGCTTTGGCTACGCCCATTACATTGTAGTGCGGCACGACCTTTTCCGAACCGTAGTAGGTCATCGCGACAATGCTGCCTCCCTCACTCATGAGCGGCGCGGCGGCGCGGGCGAGCGCAACTAACGAATACGCGCTGACATCGTGCGCGACGCGGAAAGCTTCACGCGAGGTGCTGACGAAATCACCTTCGAGCGCTTCCTTCGGCGCGAACGCGACAGAGTGCAGAAGCAGATCGAGCCGCTTGGTCTGGCCGCGCACGTTCTCGAAGAAGTTTTCGATCTCCTGGTCGGTCGACACATCACAGGGATAAAAAGGCGTGTCCTCGCCAAACTCACTCACCAGTTCCTCGACATTTTCTTTCAGTCGCTCGCCCTGGTAATTGAAAATGAGTCGCGCGCCGGCGGCGCCCCAAGCCTTCGCAATCGCCCAGGCGATGCTGCGTTTGTTCGCGACTCCGAAAACGACGCCGGTTTTGCCCGCGAGGAGTTGTTCAGTCATAGCGGATCGACTTTAGCGGCTTTGCGTGCGTGCGAAAGCCGGTTGTCGCCACCACATTTCACTTCCCGCGCCGCCTCCGCTGGCTATTAATAGTCTATGAAAGTGAAGGTGATCGTCACACCGAAGGAGACCGTGCTTGATCCGCAGGGCGCGGCGGTGCGCGAGGCGATGCAACACCTCGGGTTCGATGCCGCGCAGGCGGTGCGGATCGGACGTTACCTCGAGATCGATCTCGAGGGCGACGCCGTGGTGCACGAACCGAAGCTGCGCGAACTTTGTCGCGATCTCCTTTCCAACCCGGTGATCGAAGATTATCGGATCGAGATGCCTAACGAGAAGAAATGAGATTTGCCGTCCTCCAGTTTCCGGGTTCCAATTGCGACCAGGATTGCCTGGCTGCGTTGCGTGGGATCGATGGGATCGAGAGCGATTACGTCTGGCACAACGAAACCTCGCTGCGCGACTGGGACGCGATCGTTTTGCCGGGCGGATTTTCCTACGGCGATTATTTGCGTTGCGGCGCGATCGCGCGCTTCTCGCCGATCATGCGCGCGGTGGTGGATGATGCGCGTGCGGGCAAGCTGGTGATCGGGATTTGCAACGGTTTTCAAATTCTTTGCGAGGCAGGTTTGCTGCCCGGCGCGCTGGTGCGCAATCGCTCACTGCATTTCGTCTGTGACATGGTCACGACGCGGGTCGAGGCGGCGGAGACGCCATTCACGCGCGGGATGCCGCCGGGGACATTGCTGCGCCTCCCGGTCGCGCATGGCGAAGGTTGTTATTACGCCGACGAGGTGACGCTCCGCGAAATGAACGAGCGCCAGCAGGTGCTTCTGCGTTATTGCGATGCG
>JAICXG010000222.1 GCA_025980625.1 Chthoniobacterales bacterium | reverse complement strand
CCGTTGCCGCCGTTGGCCAGGTTACTCTGGCTGATCAGGACAGGAGCTTTAGGGTTGGATATATTGAATATCTGGAAGGCGCTGGTACTGCCGCTCCCCTCGGCGACGTAGGCGTAAGTGCCCTTTATGACAACCCCGTCGCCTCCGCTCTTCCCCTGCGCCAAGTTACTCTGGCTAACGCGCCGCACGAGAGCAGTATCGGGACCGGTGGTCACCGCGGTAGAAGCGAAGGGAACGAAAGCGATGCCGAGAAGGAGCAAACCGAGTATCTCTCTTTTCATTGCGATTTTCTTACGCCTAATATGCACGCATATTATATTTGTGCACACAGATGTTACCTGAGTGAAGCGGTTGAATGGTCCGTTGCGGTCGATCTCGCGGCACCTGAGTATTGGAGAGTCAAGCTACAAGTCAGGCGCTGGATCCGCGCAAAGTAGCGACTGGTGGGAGCTGGCCGGCGCGGTAAGCCGGCACCCAGCTGGCAATGGCGACGGCGATGAGGGCGAGCAGGGTCGCCCAGAGATAGTGATGCCAGTTAGAAGCTACCGGGAAATAGTCAGCATAAAGGATCCCGCGCACCCGTAACGGGATATGCGCAACGCCGATAACTGATAACCCGCCGATAAGACAGCCGATGATCGAGCCGAGCGCGGCGATGAGTGCGCCTTGCCAGAGGAAGATCGTAGTGATATCTCGCCGGCTGTAACCCATCGAACGCAGGATCGCGATTTCCTTCATTTTCGAGAGCACTGTCATGGTCAGGACATTGAAGATGCCAAAGCCGGCGAGCAGGATAATGAGTGATACAGTTATGCCGGTGGAGATACGCAGGGTCATGAGGAGCTGTAAGTTTGCTTCCTCGCGTTCCTGCCAACTGCGCGCCTCGTGATGGAAAAGCTTCTCGAACTCTGTCGCTAACTCTGGCGCCGCGTCCGGGTCGCGCAGTTTGTAGAGGATCATGGTCGCGGGATAAGGTTTGCGGAGGAGGCGCTGGGCGATCTTTGACTGGCAATAGACACGGCTGGAGTCGACTGAGCCAACGCCGCTGCGCGCGATCGCTGCCACGGTGAAGCGCCAGTATTCGCCGCTCGGTGCGAGCAGTTGCACCGCATCCCCCGCCCCCACCCCGAGCGCTTCGGCGAGGCGTGAGCCGACAATGACCGACGCGGCATTGTTGCGGAAATCCTCAAATTTTCCCTGGATGATCTCCTGCCCAATATCGGTCGTGCGCAATTGCGCCGCCGGGTCGATGCCGAAGAGATCGACCGTCGCGGTCTCAAACTCCGCCCGGGCGGTCAGGGTGCCGCGCAGGACCGGCGCACAGGCCACGACATTCGAGAAACGCCGGCTGATCCGCATGATCTCGGAGGCGTTCGTGATGCCTTCGAAATAACGGCGGCTGGCCGCTTCGATCTTCGAGTTTTCCGGCGCGACATAGAGGTGCTCGTAGCGCGGACGAAACTGCTGGCGCAGCATGATGGCGCCGTTGCTGCCAATGGTGGCGTCGATGAATTGCTTGGTGAAGCCCTGGGTCTGCGCCTGGGTGCAAACGAAAATCGCAACGCCGAAGACAACACCGCAAAGGCTGAGAATGAAAGCGCGCTTGCGGTGAAAGAGAAAGCGCAGCGCGATGTGCAGGGTCGGGGTCACTGCGGCTTGACCGGTGGAACGTTCTTGATCATCCGCTGCCTAACGAACTCGCCCGGTTTCAATTTGTCCTGATCGCTTACAACGACGTGCTCGCCCTCTTTCAAACCATTCAATGCTTCGGAAAATTCAAGCGTGCGATAGCCGATCTTGACTGTGCGTTTCTCGATCAGGCCGTTCTTTACCACCCACACCTGGTCGACGAGCACGGCGCGCGTCGGGACGAGGAGCGCGTTCTCGTGCCGGCCGGTAATGATATTCATCTCGCCAGTCATCCCCGCGAGGAGGTTATCGGGCGGGTTTAGCATATCGAGCAGCACGGTGTAACGCTGGGTCTCGGGATCGGCGGTCGGGACGATCGAGGTGACGCTGGCTTTGAATTGCTGGGTGCGATAGGCATACATCTGAATAATCGCGGGCATCCCGACTTTGACCTCGCCGATGTCTTCTTCGTTGACCTCACCGCGCACGTAATTCTTGCGCGAGGAGACGGTGAAAAGTTGCGTGCCATTAGTCACGAACTCGCCGTCGATCGCTTTCATGTCGGAGAGAATGCCGTTCATCGTCGCGCGGATCTCAAGTTGACTCGTTAGGGCCTCGGCTTTCTTGACCGCCTCGCGCAAGGCCTGAAGATTGCGTTCGCGCTCAATCTTCTCGGCCTCGAGCTGGTCGCGCAGGCGTTTCGCTTCGCTCCTCGCCTTTTCGTATTCGACGGTCGGGATGTTGCTTAGTTGATTTAACTTCTCCAGCCGGGCGACGTTTGCTTCGGCGACTTTGAGCGGCTCGGAGGAAGGCAATTCGAGCCGGGCCTGTTCTTCCGCCGCGCGCAGATCGGTCTGCGCCTGCTTCAGTTGACGGGTCGCGGTTTCATCCGTAATCGTGGCGAGCAGCTCGCCTTTTTTCAGGCTCTCGCCGATCGCGCCACGGCCGGTCGCAACCGTGTCGGCGAGGTGAATGTAGCCGTTGTTCTGCGCGCGCACGTGGACGACGAAGGAAGGCTCGATCCGCACCGTTCCGTAAACCGCCGAGATCGCCGTGCCGCGCACGACCCTCTCCACCTCGACGACGCGCAGGCTCCAGAAGTAAAGCGCGCCCAAAAGGACCGCGGCCAGCACCACCGTCGCCCAGAGGGTTCGTCGTGGAATCCGCATCTTCAATGGCCTGAGGTCAACTGACGACTCTTGCTCCTGCTCTTGCTCATACTCGTTATCCTAACCCTAACCGAAGACGACCCGATTTCGAGCCAGAGCAAACACGTGCAGGATTAGCAAAAGCAGGAAGAGCTAGGGCACCTTTGCGCCCGGCTGCTCGGAAAACTGAAAGTAATGCCCGGTCGCGCGGTCCCATTCGGCGAGAGCAACTTTTTGCTGATAAATCGCGCTGAGAAGACCCTGGCGCGTCGCAAGCAGGTCGCTCTCGGCGGTGCGAAAATCGAGCGCCGACGCCAGACCTTGGGCGCGGTTTTGCTGCACCGACTTGACCGTGCTCTCCGCCAGGTCGATTGCGCCGACGAGCGAGCGATAACGCGCGCTGATTGCGCGCAAGCTGTTCTCGATCCGCGCCAGTTCGCGCGGCACGTTTGCCTCGAGCCGTTGCAACTGCAGTTCGTTGCTTGCGCGCACCGCGCGCTCCTGCGCGATCGCGCCGCCCACTTTGCCATTATCAACCACTCGCCAGGTATAAGCGACACCGGCGCCAACCTCGTTTGCCAGCGTATTGTCGGTCACCTGCGAGGAACCTCCGGTGTCGCGGTAAATGCCGGTGACGGGAATTGCGTCGCCGGCCACGACGGCATCAATCGTGGGATAATATTCGGCCGCGATGAGGCGCTGATCTTCACGCGACGCGTATACCAGCAAGCGCGCCAACTTTAAATCGGGTCGCGTCTTGAGCGCGTGCGGGACTTCATCCTGCGCGCGCAGGTTCACATTCTCGAAGGTCAGCTCCCCGTCCGGGGCGGGCAGCGTGGCGCCCGCGCCTAACGAACCACCGAGCGACTGCGCGAGCTCGAGGACGGCCTTGCCGTAGGCGGTGTGGGCACTTTCGATTGTCGGATTGAGCTCGCGTGCGAGCAGCGTCGCGTCAGTAAGTGCGCCGCGCTCGCTCTGCCCCGCCTCGTAGAGCGATTGCTCGCTCGCGACGTTGGCTTCGAGCCGCGCCCGCTGGGCCCTGCCTAACGACTCAAGGGCGCGATTGTAGAGCGCGCGATAAAAAGCGAGCCGCGCTTTGTGCAACTCTTCCGCGACGGCCACGTTCAACTGCTGCTGCGCAACCAGAATCGCGACCTTACCGCGCCGGAAACCGGCGGGGATGCCGGCCTGGAAAAGCGGCTGCGAAAAAATGCCGTAGGCGAAGATGAAGGGTTGGTTGCCGGAACTGCGGGAACGCTGCCCGCCCTGGTCGCCCGCAACCGAGCCGACGCCGGCCTTCGGATACGCAGCGGCGCGAAGAAAGATCTGCTGACCGGCAGCGATACCGAGACCGGCTTTCGCTTCCAGAATGTGCGGATTGTTGCGCAAGGTCTGCGCAAGAACAGCATCGAGCGTGACGGCAGAAACACGCCCGGCAGCGAGCGCCAGGAGAGCAACAAGGATTGGGCTGACCCGTTTCATCTCCGCTTGCCTAACGATGAAGGCGGCCGGGTAAGCGAGAGGACCTGGTCAACCGCGGAGGGCGCAGTCGGAGTCGCTTCGCCTAACGACCACGTTTCCCCGCCGCAGGCGCGGTCGAGGCGGGCGAGCGCTGCGTTGTGCAGATAAGTGGCGCTGAGGCGGGTCGTGCGGGTGCGAGTGACATCGGAGGTGGCCTGGAGGACATCGAGCTGCGTGCCGAGCCCGGTCGCGAGATTGCCGCGCGCAATCTCGAGCGATTCCTTGGCCGTCTGCACATTCTTCGTTTCCGCCTCGAGAACGCGGTCTGCCTGTTCGAGGTCGAGAAAGGCGCTGCGCACTTCCGCATCGATCGTTAGGCGAAGCGCCTCGCGCGTCCGGATCGCCGCCTCCCGCCGCGCTTTCGTCGCCTGCACCCGGCCACGAGTAGCGAAGCCGTCGAAGAGCGCCCAGGAACCGTTCACGCCGACGATATAGCCGTGGTTGAACTCGCGCCCGAGCGTCGGGTCACGCTCGTT
>JAICXG010000128.1 GCA_025980625.1 Chthoniobacterales bacterium | reverse complement strand
AAAGCCAGCTGTCCGCGACTTAGCGAAACTACTGTCCTTTAGTTAGAGAAATTGCTGTCCAGTTTTTGCGAAATACGCAGGCAATGACCCTCGCGGCCAAAAACTGGAGACACACGATGGCTGATCACCCAGCAGATTGGGCAAGGAACGCCAAACGTGTTTGTTGCCTTCTCGTGTTTTGGTTGGCGTTGCTGTTCGCGAGCTTTGGCCTTTTTGCGCCGCCGAACCTGACTTCCGCCGCCACCTTAGCGTAGTGTGCGCTGGCGGTAGCGCGTGCAGTCGCAATCTTTCTCGAACTGGAACAAGGCTTCGGAGGTCTTCTCCGCATCTGGCCCGAGCCGATGCGTCGGCCGTCCAGACCCTGAAGCAGGCACCTAGCAGTCAGAATATGCCTCAGGGACCGCCATCCTAAGCGGACCCCTGCGGCCAAACCGCAGTTACCGCCTCGCGGCGCTTGAGCCAATCGACTGCGTCGGCGATCGCGTTGTCAATCGGGTGAGGCTGATAGCCGAGCTCTGTCTCTGCCTTGCGCGTGTCCAGCGGGATCGAGCGCAGTGCGATGCGCACGGCCTCGATTGAGACGCGTGGCCTGCGGTTGATCACGTGACCTTCGAACCATTCGGATGCTGCACCGATCGCCAGTGCCAGGAAACCCGGCAGCGCATGCATGTTGCTATCGCGCCTGCACAAGTTGCCGACCCGCCGCGCGAGCTCCCGAACGCTGACGTTCTCACCGCCGAGGATGTAGCGCCTGCCCGCGCGGCCGCGTTCTCCGGCCATGATGAGGCCCGTCGCGACATCCCGCACGTCGACAAGATTCAGCGTTGAGTCTAGTACAATCGGCGGCGGCTTCCGGACGAACAATTCGAGCATCCGCGTGGGCTCAGTAAAATTGTGATCACCAGGCCCGATCGGAACAGTGGGATTTGCGATGACGACGCGCAATCCGCCGGCTGCCGCATCGCGCGCGGCCTGCTCGGCCATGAATTTCGATCGTGTATACGGGCCCGGCATATCTTCGACGCTTTGCGGGTTCTTCGGCTCGCCTCTGCGGTATGGAAACAGGGTCGCCTCGGTGGAGCAGTGGACGATGTTACGCACCCCGATCTCCCGCGCCACGGCGAGCATGATCTCGGTGCCGTGTTGGTTCACGCGCTCGAAGTCGGCCGGGTTCGCCGTCCACAGATGCGAGATCGCCGCCAGGTGATACACGGTATCTATTCCATCCAACGCGCGCCGCACGTCGTGCGCGTCAAGGATCGTGCCTTCGATGAATTCCGACCAAGGTGCGGTTGGCGGCCGTTGCAGATCCAGGACCCGGACGATGTCGTGCCGGCGACGAAGCGCTGCCACAAGGTGCTGCCCGATAAACCCGTTTCCGCCTGTGACTAGGACGCGGCAACGGCGGGCCGGCGTCGTTTTGACGTGAGATTGCAAAGTGATCGATTCCAGGTCTGCGGCTCCAAAAGGTTACGGAAAAGATATTAAGTGGGCGGGACGTTTTAAACGTCCATGATCCGGGGTGCATTTCGGGTTCAAGGTGGTGCCCCACTGCTGATGTCTCCTATCGGCTTAGGCGAAGAAACCGTAAAAAGCGCTAGTAAGAAGGCAATACGGGCCGCCGCTCTGACTTAAAAGCGGCATGAACGGCCACAGCCACGACCCAGACGGCAAACGGCTTCCCAGGAAGATCCAATCGATCATCAACACGCGAAAAGCATGTTCTCAGAATGAGAGCCCCCGCTGGCGCGCTCGCTTTTGGCTTGGTCTGCGTCCTGCCGCGGACGATTGGTCACATAGCGGGAAATAAGTCCAATCCGCCCGGCTGCTCAGTACCCACTGAAGACGTTCGCTGGACCGCACAATCCGCACAATCCGCGGCCGTTTGGACGTTCGCGGCACTTTGTCGCTCTCCAACTTTTGGCGAAGTTGTCCCTCTCGGCCTTTTGGGCATATTGCGCTGCGATGCCCGTATCTGATTCTGAGAGATTCCGTCGCGAGGCGGAGGAGTGTCGGCAAATGGCAGCCAGGGCCGCCAACCCCCGCGACGGGGTCGCCTGGTTGAAGCTCGCGGCCGACTGGCTAAATTTAGCCGAAAGGTCAGAGTCCGGAGCACGGGATACGGGCTGATTGTAGCCAGCTGGTTGCGATTACTGCTTAGGCACGGAGGAGGATGCCCATGCGTGTTTTGCTCGCAAAGATCGTGCCGCCCAGTGACATTGAGAAGTTGAATACGGCTTTTGAAATGGCATTGCGGTCGCTTCATTACTGAGAAAAGCACGATTCCCTCGGAGAGATCGTCGCGAGGAAATCATTGAGATCAGGGAGACGGGCGGGCATCAGTGTCGCTCGGGCTCCGATCGCCCTAACCGGCGCTGAGAGAAAAAGCCACCAACAAACCGGCCACTGCCAATAGACCAGTTGCTTTATGATCTCCTTCAACAGCTTCCGGGATCATCGTGTTCACGACCATGGTCAGCAGTGCGCCGGCCGCGACTGCATTAACTGTCGCCAGTATTTTAGGCGCGGCGCCTCCGAGCAGGGCAGCACCTGCGAGGGAGGATAATGCCGACAACATCACGATTACTAGCCATAGGCCAAAGACATATCGCTTGCTTCTCCCAGCTCGCTGCATTCCAGTGGCGCTCGATAGTCCTTCGGGGAAATTCGACAGGAAAATCGCTGCAAGCATAGCGATGCTGACGCCTTTTCCAGCGAGTAGTCCCACATCAAGAACAACAGATTCAGGAACCATCTAGAAGGGAGCCGATAGCAATTGCAAGTCCGCCCCCCTCACCGTCCTTTTCGCTGCTGATCTACAGAGCGCTTGCGATGCTGACCACCCTTTCGGGAACCTACCAGTCTGCAGCGGCATACGCGAACGATCCCGCCATGGAGCCGGCAGCAATCGGCCAAATTCCGCCCTCCTGAAATCCATCCTCAAGGAGATCATATGCGACAGCGGATATCAGAACGCCGCATCCAAATGACATTATCCCGGCCGTGACCGAACGCGGCATTGGGAGCAAAAAGGCCAGAGCGGCGCCGAACAGCAAAGAGGATGCGGCTAGCAAAGGCTGATGCCCAGACCGGCATATTGTATCCTCCGATTGTGGGCTACTGGCCCCCGATCAGCCACCGAGCTGATATTCTGCCACTCGAGGCTGGTGGCGACCTCGCCGGTAGGATCGTTCACGGCTGCTGGTTGGTTCATTTTGTCACCACCATCCTCCACCATTGTGAAAATGCAACTCGCGACGCCAGCGGCGGTTCCTGCTGTGCGCGTCAGGCATTCCTGCAATCGCCGCAAACGTTGATGTGACGTTGAGTGCAACATTTTGCTACGCGAGACGTTGCCCTTCGGGTCTGAGAAGAACATTGGCTAGTCGAACCGGCTTTGATCGATCGAGAATTACGCGTGCGGGACGAGAGTAGGCCATCAATGCTTCTTGTTGGCCTGCTATTGGTTCCATTTTCGCTGGCGCTCAAGTGCTTTGACTTTTCTCCTCTTTGGATTTTCTTATCCGGATCTGGTGCCGTTGCGGTTTTGGCGGAATGGATTCGCCGAGCCACGGATCAATTGGCTAAGCACGCGGGTCCCGCTGTCGGCGGGCTTCTCATCGTAAGTTTCGGCAGCGTTGCTGAGCTTCTGTTGGCCTTGTTTGTACTGGCGAGGGGCGAGACCGCCGTCGTTCAAGCCCAAATTACCGGCTCAATCATCGGCACCAGCCTGCTCGGACTAGGGCTTGCGATTTTGATCGGCAGTTTCGGGCGGCAAAAACAGACTTTCCCATTGAGCAAAGCGGGCTTGCTCTCAACGCTCCTCATTCTGGCCGTCATTGCGCTGCTGCTGCCAGCGGTGTTCGACTACACAGGCCGGCTCGAGGGCTATGCGCGCGATATCAACATCAGTGATGAAGAACTCAGCCGAGGTGCATCTATCGTTCTGCTTGTGCTGTATTGCGCAAATCTCGGTTACACGCTCATTACCCACAAGGATGTCTTCTCCGAGGGGGAGCTGCAAGGTAAAGCTACATGGGGGCTTCTCGTTTCACTTGCTATCATGATTTCGAGTACGGCTGTTATCGCGCTCGAAGCCGAGGTAGTTTCCGGCGTGCTAACGCAGACTGCCGCGGCTATCGAGCTTTCGCCCACATTTCTTGGAGTGATTGTGCTTGCGTTGGTAGGAACGAGTGCGGACATCTTTGCCGCCAGCTGGTTCGCTCGCCGCGACAAGATGGATCTTGCGCTCAATATCTGCATCGGATCCGCAATTCAGGTTGCGCTTGTCGTCGCTCCGCTCCTCGTTCTGATTTCGGCGATTATTGGCCATCCAATGAACCTTGTGTTTCACAATCCACTTTACTTGTTTGCCATCGCCAGTACCGCGCTCATCGTCAACACAATTGCAAGAGATGGCGAGACGGTTTGGTTCGAGGGGCTTCTGCTTATCGGCGTGTACGCTTTGTTTGCTCTGAGCTTTTTCTACACTGGCCCCGTCTAACGGCCGCAAGGTGTCGAGAGTGGATGGAAATCACAACCGAATGATCGCAATCATCACAGTGATCCTTGCGGGCGCGGTGCTCCGGGCAAGTTATCCAGTGACCATGCCTCTCACACTTTCCGTTTTGTTAATCGCAGCCATTTGGCCTGTGAAGGTTTGGCTTGACCGTTGGATAGGCCGAGCTAGCTATGTGGGCGCTAGCATTGTTCTCCTTTTCTTGCTGGCGCTTTTTTTTGCAGCACTCTATTTCTCGGCCTCGCAAATCATCCACGCGTTCGGCGATAGCTGGGGAAGGCTAGAGTCCGTCTATCAGAACGTGATTCGTTGGCTGGACAGGTGGGGAATTAGCGGCATCAATCCTCAAGACTTTTCCAGATTGATTAGTCTGGGCCAGGATACCTTGTCCAATGCGACGACGATCCTAATCTATCTCAGCTTCATCGCGTTGCTGGTCATGTTCGGCCTACCGGAGGTCGATGCTATGAGCCAAAAGATCACTCGGTACGTGGGCCAAGGCGACAGGCGTGAAATCGCTTTGACGATCGATCAAATCGCTCTAGGGATCAGGCACTATCTGGGCTTAACCCTATTAACTAGTCTATTGACCGGCGTTGCCTCTGCATTATGGGCATTTGCGATCGGTATGGATTTGCCTCTCGTCTGGGGTACTTTGAACTTCTTGTTGAACTTCATTCCCGTGGCAGGCAATTTTCTGGGCATTATACCGCCGACTCTCTACGCTCTGTTACAGTTTCAGAGCTTAAGCGGCACATTGATCGCTCTGTTTGGCTTCGGTGTCTTGCAACTCACTATCAGCAATTTTATATATCCCATGCTGCAGGGACGGAGTCTGTCTCTCTCCCCGATAGCGGTGGTTTTCGCACTTGCGTTCTGGAGCTGGATTTGGGGTTTCGCGGGCGCGCTTATCGCCATTCCCTTAACTGTTTCGCTCCTGATTATTTGCAGGCATTTCGAGAGCACGCGGTGGATCGCTTTGTTTTTATCCTCAGTCGACTCAGAAACGGCCGACTAAAGCTCTTGCCATTTCACATTCGGGATTCGAGCTATCGCCAAATTTTGGTGACGGCCGGGCCGGTCAGGCGGCGGCGGTTATGGGCTGAAGGTCAGCCGGTTTGGCGATGACCTCGATCCCGTTGTTGAATGTCACACCGAGAACGAGTTTTGGCAACTGGTTGTGACCGTCGAGACGACGCCAGCTTTTCTGCGCGCCCTCGAGCAGTTTGAAGACCATGGCGAGCGCCGTTCTATTGGACAGGCATCCCTTTGATCGGATCGTGCGGTGGCGCACGGTAGCGAAGGTGCTTTCAATGGGGTTTGTAACCGGTATGAGATTTCTTGGTGCCAATGTTCTGCTGCGGTGTTCTACATCGTGGCGTATGGTGCGACCATCGGGACAGAGGCACCGGGAGCACGAAGTGCGGGCAGGCCGATGCGTACGATGAGCCGAGAGCTCGAGTTAGTAGCTGGCCGCCTCTGCGACTCGCCCGGTTGCGCCGAGAGCGCGAATCCGTAGTTGTCGTGTCGCCCGCAGCTCCCGTCATTTATCTGGCAGGAGGTGCGAATGCGACGGGTAATTGGCATTGATGTCCACCGAACCTTTGGGGAGGTGGTGTTTTGGGAGAACGGCAGGCTCCGACATGCGGGCCGCATCGATATGACGCGGACTGCGCTGGAGGGATTTGGCAAGACCCTGCTGGCCAGTGATGAGGTGGTAGTCGAAGCGACCACCAACAGCATGGCGGTGTCTCGGGTGCTGGCGCCGTTCGTGGCGCGGGTGATTATCGCCAATCCGCTGCAGGTGAAGGCGATTGCCCAAGCTCACGTCAAGACCGACAAGATCGATGCTGGCACGCTCGCCAGTCTGCAGGCGGCCGGATACCTACCGCAGATCTGGACGCCTGACGCGGCGACCGAACGCAAGCGCAGACTGGTGGCGCGGCGCTACCAAGTCGTGCGGCATCGCACGCGGGTCAAGAACGAGGTGCATTCGATCCTGCACGCACATCTGATCCCGAAGTGCCCACATGCCGATCTGTTCAACGCTCGCGGCCGGGCCTGGTTGACCACTCAACAGTTGCCGGACGATGAGCGAGCAGCCATCGATCGGCACGTCCGTGAGCTTGACCGGCTGGCGGAAGACCTGGCCCTGCTCGATCGCGAGATCGCACAGGACGCAATGGACGATCCCGCGATCAACAGATTGATGACGATCACCGGCGTGAATCTGGCGGTCGCCGCTGGGATCGTCGCGGCGATCGGCGACATCGGCCGGTTCAACAGCCCGCAGAAGTTGGTCAGCTATTTCGGGCTGAACCCGCGGGTGCGGCAGTCGGGACTGGCAGTCGCCCATCACGGTCGCATCAGCAAGATCGGCCGCAGTCACGCGCGCGCCATGCTGGTCGAGGCGGCCTGGGCAGCGGCCAAGGCACCTGGTCCACTGCATGCTTTCTTCGTGCGTATCCGTGCGCGGCGCGGCCATCAGATCGCCGCGGTGGCCTTGGCTCGCAAGCTCACTGTGCTCTGCTGGCATTTGCTGACGAAGGGCGAGGATTACCTGTGGGCGCGCCCAGCGCTGGTCGCCAACAAGACCCGCGCGATGCAACTTCAAGCCGGACATCCACAACAGAAAGGTAGCCGCCGCGGACCGGCCTATGCCTATAACATCAAGGCGCTGCGCGACCGCGAGATGTTGATTGCCGCCCAGGCGGAGCAAAGCTACGAACGGTTCGTGTCGCAATGGAAAGCGCGGCGGCCCAAACCCGGCGCGCGGGCGCCTCAGTCCGGCAGGACAAAATAGGCAGTCCGGTGACGCTTGCAGCCGATGCGTCACGCTTCGCCACGAGGTCGCCCGCGCCCGACAACCATAATCGCCGCTGGAGGCAAATGCCAGTTAGGGAATGCAGTTCCCGTTCCCCGCCAGCATCCCGCCGTGCTCGCGCCGGTCAAGGCCAAGCCTTGCGGTGGCCGCAAACGCGGCCAGCCTTGACCGCCCCTGCGCGCGACGGCTGCGAGATCGGTGGCCGGGACGAAAGAATGACCCGCGGCGGGGCCGAACAAAAGAATGGATGTACCCGATGTCCGCAATCGACATCTCAGTCATAAAAAAACGCTTGTCCATCTCATCCGTCGTCCTCAAGTGTTTCCAGTGTTCGGCCGGGAAGTCGTAGAACGCAAGTAGCGTGTCCCGATCCTTGCTCAGGCAGTCGGCCGCCTTCGCGTATTTGGGCGTGTAGCTTTCGATGAAGGCGTCAAATGCCAGTTCGGCGGCGGCCTTGGTTTCGGCCATCCAGATTTCCTGCAACGCGCGTTTGGCCTTCGGCTGCTGGCTCTTCGGCAACTTGGCGAGCACGTTTGCGGTCTTGTGCACCCAGCAGCGCTGCTCGCGCGTTTTT